>NZ_CAXSWZ010000005.1:0-137981 GCF_964241245.1 Allofournierella massiliensis | reverse complement strand
TCGAGGGCTTGACCACAAGTCTTTATGGTACTTCTAATTTGCCGCAGTTTATTATTCAGTTTTGAGGGTGCATCCCTCGAAGTAAAGAGAATATGTAAGGCTGATATGCTGAGCATATATGGCCGGTGCCGATGACGCAGAGGTCCCACCTGTTCCCATTCCGAACACAGAAGTTAAGCTCTGTTGTGCCGAAGATACTTGGTTGGAGACGACCTGGGAAAATAGGTAGGCGCCGGCTTTTCTCTTCTCTTTACAGTTATATGGCCCGTTGGTCAAGCGGTCAAGACGGCGGCCTCTCACGCCGCAAACGGGAGTTCGATTCTCCCACGGGTCACCACGTCGGAATGGACTACATTCCATTCAAAAAGCCCAGCCATTCGGCTGGGCTTTTCTCATACCATTTCGTCATTCCTCCTTTTCCCCACAAAACTTTGCAAGGCAAACTTTTGCGGGGGCCCCGTTGCCGGGGGAAAACGAACGCCCCGGCAGAATGGACTGCATTCCATTCAAAAGCTCAGGCAAATGACTGGGCTTTTCTCATACTATTTCGTCATTCCTCCTCATCCCCACAAAACTTTGCAAGGCAAATTTTTGCGGGAACCATATTGCCGGGGAGAAGATGAGTTGTTTTTCATATTATTCGACTATTTCCACAAGCCATAAACTGCGAAAAAAAAACAGCGGCTTGTTTTTATATAGAAAGAAACCAATCGATGAGACAGAAACAAACAAGAAAAAAGCGATGCTGGGGTTGGATGCTGATTTTGCCCCTGTTGGGGGCCTTATTGGCGGGACTGTATGCCCGCTTTGTGGAACCGGAGTTGCCGATCGTTCGCAGGCTGACGCTGCCGGCACAAAATCTGAAGGATGACTGCCGCGTTGTCTTTTTTACCGATACCCACTTTGGCAGGGACAAGTCTGTTTCAGATGCGGTGCAGCTGGTCGATAAAATCAACGGACTGGAACCGGATGTGGTGATTTTCGGCGGGGATCTTCTGGATAACTACGCCCGGGATCGACAGCAGCTGGATCTGGAAATGCTGCGCATACAGCTGAGCTGTATAGAAGCTCCCGGTGGCAAGTATGCAGTTTGGGGCAATCATGACTGGGGCGGTGGCGCTGTGCGCATCTATCAGGAATTCATGGAATCCTGTGGGTTTCAGGTACTGAAAAACGAGGGCCTGCTCCTGGAGGCGTATCAGATCCAGCTGATGGGATACGATGACTATCTGACCGGAGATATGGAACATCTGCTGAACGATTTCCAGGAAGATATGTTTCCGCTGCTGGTGGCCCATGAGCCTGTTACCGTTGACCTTTTGGCAGAGTTGCCAAAAGGAGGACTGATGTTGGCGGGGCATACCCACGGCGGGCAGATCGGGGTGCCATGGATTGCGCAGCGAATTCTTCCACCGGGTTCCGGCGATTTTGTGAGTGGACTTTATTCTCTGGATAAGGCCGAACCAGAGTTTTTTCGACTGTATGTGAGCGGCGGTGTTGGAACTACACGGCTTCCGATGCGTCTGCTCGCACCGCCGGAGATTGTGTGTATTGACCTTCAAAGGGATGAACTGTAAAAAGAGCTCTGCGCTGATTAACCAGCGCAGAGCTCTTTTGGCTTTCAGATTCAATCTTCACCCTTGGCAAAATAGGCGATGCCGGCAGCACCGGGGCCGGCGTGCGTGCCGATTACCGGTCCGATATGGAAGACCTCGGCAGCAGGCAGATGCAGGTTACCGATCAGATATTTCTGAATGGGCTCCATAGCACGATGATGAGCGGTATAGCCTACCAGGTACCGTTTGTCCGGATCCAAACCGCCATCCTGATCCAGCTGCTTGAACAGTGCCACATAGGCACCGGGCAGGCCACGGGCTTTGCCTACCAGAGACACATGTCCATCCTTCATACCAACCACAGGCTTGATTCCCAGAAGCGTTCCGGCAAAAGCCTCAGCACCGGAAAGCCGACCGCCTTTGCGGAAATATTTCAGATCGTCCACCACGGCCAGCAGCCGAACCTTGTGCTTTTCCTCTTCCAGAATGCTTACGATCTCGCCAGCAGGACGCCCCTCGTCACGCAGCTCTACTGCCAGCCGAACCAGCAGCTGATTGCCCAGTGTGGCACTCAATCCATCGATCAGGTAGATTTTATCGTGATCCACCAGTGAGGCAGCGATCTGGGCGGACTGATAGGTGCCGGAAATCTTGCTGGACAGCAGAATTGCAATTACCTCGTCACCCGCATTCTGTGCGTCTTGAAAGGCTTTCTCAAACGATTTCGGGCTGGGCTGGCTGGTGCTGGGCAGCTTGTGGCATTCACTGAGCCGCTCATAGAATTCATCGGGCGAAAGATCCAGCCCGTCCCGATAGGTTTCGCCGTTCTCAAAAGTTACCTGCAGGGGAATAATCTCCACCTGCATTCTTTGTGCCAACGCCGCTGGAAGATCAGCGGTGGAATCGGTCAAGATGCGCAGCATAGGAACGTACCTCCCAAGTAGTGTGATAGGGGCAGCCGGGCCGCCCGGGATTTCCTGTTGCCTTGATTGTAGCGGGAAAGAGAGGGGCTGTCAATCCATGATCATTCACTGTTTATTACAGTCGATAAAGGCTGCCACTTAACGCGGGCAGGTCGAGATACAGGGTATGGCTTTTGCCCATTACGCCACCCGGTATCGAACGTGTTTCCCCAACGGGGGACTGACTGCCGCCGTAATATGGCGAATTAGTGCAAAGTACCAGATGGGCATGGCAGAAATTGTCAAAATACAATGGGTATTGATTGTGCGTTTTGTCCTGCGTGTTTAGAACAATCAGAAAAGTTTCCCCCTCGGCACTGGTGCGGGTAAAGGCAAATACACCATCATCTACGGCCTCACGGGTAATCCACTGAAAGCGTCCGCTGTGGTATTCGCCGCTGAACAGGGCAGGTTCCTGAAGGTACAGGCGGTTCAAATCCCGAACGAGCCGGAGAAAGGCCTGGTGCATGGGGTATTCCAGAAGGCACCAGTCCATGGCGCGACTCTCGTCCCATTCCCGGAAGTGAGCCAGTTCAGTGCCCATAAAGCTGAGTTTTTTGCCGGGATGCAACATAAAATAAAACTGCAGCAACCGGGCCTGAGCGAATTTTTCCTCATAGCTGCCCCACATCTTGTCGATCAGTGTGTGCTTGCCGTGTACCACCTCATCATGAGATAATGCCAGCAGGTATAATTCATTATAAAAATACTCCATGGAGAATGTAATGGAGTGATAAAGAGCCGGGCGCTGGTCAAAAGGTGTGGAAAAATAGCGAAGAGTGTCGTTCATCCAGCCCATATCCCACTTATAGTCGAAGCCCAGGCCGTCGTATTGCACGGGAGCGGTGACCTTCAGATAGTTGGTGCTGTCCTCTGCGGCCAGAATTACCCCGGGGAAACGCTGGTGCAGTCCCTGGTTCATGGTCTGCAAGAACTTCACCGCGCCCTGATTGACCCCGCGGGCATCGTCGCCCTGCCAGTAAAGCGCCCGGCTTACCGCATCCATGCGCAGGCCGTCGCAGTGATAGACTTCCAGCCAGAAGGCGGCAGCACTGTTTAAAAAACTGCGTACTTCGCCCCGGTACAGGTTAAAGTTGTAGCTGCCCCATTCACTGAGCCCCACGTCGCTGTCGTATTCATAAAGGTGGGTGCTGTCCAGCCGGGCCAGCGCATCTCCATTGCAGGCAAAGTGCACCGGCACAAAATCCATCAGAACACCGATACCCGCCTGGTGGCAGGCATCCACAAAGGCGGCGAATTCCTCCGGGGTACCATAGCGGCTGGTCACGCTGAAATAGCCGGTGCACTGGTAGCCCCAGCTGCCGTCGAAGGGGTGCTCTGCCAGCGGGAGCAGCTCGATGAAATTATAGCCCTGTTCCTTTAGCCAGGGGATCAGCGCACCCGCAAGCTGACGGTAGGTGTACCAACGGCCGTCCGGGTGGCGCTTCCAGCTGCCCGCGTGCAGTTCATAGATGTTCAGCGGCTGGTCATAGCGGGCGCTGCGGCTGGCGATCCAGTCTTTGTCCTGAAATTTGTGTGTTGGCAGGCCCCACAGCACGCTGGCACTGCCGGGCCGGAGTTCCGTGTAAAAACCGTAGGGGTCGGTGTGCAGGACCCAGTCGCCGTTTTGTTTTTGAATGTTGTATTTGTAGAACTGGCCCTGATGTGCACCGGTCACATAGCCGCTCCACACGCCGGCAGCATCGCGGGCAAGATCCTGCCCGGACCAGCTGTTGAAGTCGCCAAAGACTTGAACACGCCGGGCGCTGGGGGCCCAGAGACGAAACAGCCAGACGTCCGGTCCCTGCTCCGGTGCCGGATGCGCACCCAGCAGATGATGAGCGTCAAAGCACAGACCGGTGTGAAATTCGGTGGGTAGCATGGGAAGATCCATGAAAAAACTCCTTTGTCTGAATGGGGAAAATGATTGCGAACCTTTTTCCTTTTCATCTTACAACATATAGGGCAAAAAAACCAGCAGAGGGTTAAGGAAAAGAGAAGGAAGTCGGGAAAAATGAAGAAAGATAACAAGAACCGAAGCCGGGATTCGTGCAAAATTCTGAAAAACAGTTAAAGAGAGGGAAAGTTGGTTTCCCTATGCGGAAAATATGGTATACTAAACATGATTATAGCCTTTTTCGTTACAGCACGAGGAATTTGATCAAGATACAGGAAAAAGGAAAGGGATCATAGCTATGAACAAACGGGATCTTTCCCGCTATTTTTCGGGCAGTAAGTTTTCCCGCATGCCGCTGGGCAAAGCGCTGGTTGCTTTGTGCTGCGCGCTGGCGGTAACCGTGAGCTGCGGTGCAGGCATTGCGTTTACCGCGGTGAATGCAGCCAACAACAGTTCGTCCATTTCGGTGAGTGTGAGCCAGCCTGTGGTTGAGCCGGTAAGCAGTGAGCCGGAAGCCACCGCCACGCCGGAGCCCACCCAGGCACCGGTTCGGCTGGAGATTGAAGCCACTGCCGTGCAGCAGAGTGTGGGCGTTACCGTGATGGACGCGGACAGCGGGCTGCCGGTGCTGGGGCAGGATTTCGAGGTGCAGCTCACGCCGAAGTCCGGCAAGGCAAGCACCTATACGCTGGACCCGGAAACCGGTACGCTGCTCATCAAGCAGGTGAACATCGGTGAGTATACGGTCTCGGTGGCCGAGCGGGAGGGCTTTGTGACCCCCGAGCCGGTGACTCTGGCGGTCAAGGAAAAGGTACAGTACAAGGCCGATGTGGAAGCGGTTAAGGATCAGATCAAGCAGTCCAGCGAGGTTAACGAGGCCAAGGAAGATAACGGCAACGCCAGCCATGCCGGTGCAGGTACCGGAAGCGGCAAGGATCCCACCCTGCCTGAGCCCACCGCAGCGCCTACTCCGGCTCCGACTCCTTCCGGCAACGACTATGATTATAACGATTCCTCGGCAGAAGAGCGCAAAACCACGGTGTATATTCCGGATGTGGTAGACCAGAATGGCCGGAAGTATCTGAAATATGCCGATGGCAGTACCAGTCCTTATTATGTGAGCAAAACGGCTACTGCGCAGGATGGTACGGAATTCCTGGTGGAAGCAACGTTGGATGCGGGTATGGTACCCACCCCCACCCCGGCGCCCACCGAGGTTCCGGTTCCCACCGAGGTTCCGGCCCCCACCGAGAGTCCGGCTCCCACCGAGAGTCCGGCTCCGACGGAAGTTCCGGCGGCCAGCCAGGAGCCGACCAGCGGTTCTGCAGCTTTGCAAACAGCGGCCGGCAATGTTCTGGGGCTGGATCTGGGTGCCTGGGCACGCGGCGGCCTGCTGGCAGCCGGTGCGGCAGATGGTGTGAGCACGCTTTCTCTGGAGCCTACACTCCAGTTCTACGACGAGAGTGCCATGCAGGGAATTGCTCACGATGGCTTTGCCATGACTGCGGCGGAAAAGGTGATCGTAACTCTGTATTCCGGCTGGTATCCCAGCACTTCGGATAAACAGGCCTATTATGACCCGAGCACGCATCAGAAGGTGACCGGCACCAAGGTAATTGCGGGCACTACATATACCTTTGATGAAAACGGCGCACTGGTGAAGCAGGAGACTGGCGGCAGCGAAAGCAGTGGCAGCGAAAGCACCGGCGGGAACAGCGGCGGCACGGCCTGGGTAAAGGGCGTGGACGTGTCCAAGTACCAGGGCAACATCGACTGGAACAAGGTGAAGGCCTCCGGAATCGAGTTTGCCATCATTCGCGTGGGCTACCGCGGCTACGGCACCGGTGTTCTGGTTGAGGATTCGACTTTCCGCCAGAACATCAAGGGCGCCACTGCGGCGGGGCTGAAGGTCGGTTTGTATTTCTACAGCCAGGCCATCAACGAGACCGAAGCGGTGGAAGAGGCCAGCATGGTGATCAGTCTGTGCCAGGGCTACAACATCAGCTATCCCATCTATTTTGATACCGAAAAAGTGGCGGGAGATACCGGCCGGGCCGATAACATCAGCCGTGCCCAGCGTACCGCCAACGCGGTGGCCTTCTGCGAGACCATCCGCAATTCCGGTTACAAGGCGGGCGTTTACAGCTACGCCAGCTGGTTCTACAACCAGCTGAACATGGCCAGCCTGTCTCCTTACAGCATCTGGATTGCCCAGTATCGGGATCAGCTGAGCTTCGATTATAATTATGACATCTGGCAGTACAGCAGCACCGGCACGGTGCCTGGCATTCCCAAGCCCACCGATATGAACGTGAGCAAGCTGGGGTAACTGCTTTACGTCTGTAAATTTCCCCCCTGGGGCGGTTTTGGCAAGCGCTGAAATCGCCCCGGGGGAATTTTGTTCGATGAAATGATTGGAAAAAAACGGAAGGAGGAATGATATATGGAACAGCTGCGGCGTGTGTTTGCGCATCTGGGCCGCTACAAAAAAGAATTTGTTCTGGCAGTGCTGTTTGTGGTGCTGGAAACCGGGCTGGAAATGTTCATCCCTGTGATTATGGCGGATACCATCGACGTGGGCGTTGCCAACCGGGATGTGAACTATGTGTTGATGAAGGGTGTGCAGATGGGAATCTGCGCTCTGCTTTCACTGCTGACCGGTATGTTGTATGCCCGGTATATGGCCCGGGCAGCCTGTGGATTCGGTGCGCTTTTGCGCCAGGAGCAGTACCGGAAGATTCAGGAATATTCCTTCGCGGATCTGGATCGGTTCGAGACCTCGTCGCTGATCACCCGCATGACCACTGATATTACGGTGTTGCAGAATGCGGTGAGCGGTGGGCTCCGGCCCATGGTGCGTGGGCCATCCATGCTGATTATGGGTGTGGGGCTTGCGTTCTTTATGAACGCCCGGCTGAGCCTGATCTTTCTGTGTTGTGTACCGGTGCTTGCAGCAGTGCTGGCTTTCATCGTGTATAAGGTGGCACCCATGTACAGCCGGCTTCAAATCGCCATGGACCGGGTGAATGTGGTTGTGGAGGAAAACCTGACTGCCATCCGGGCGGTAAAGGCTTTTGTACGGGGAGAGTATGAGGAAGAGAAGTTTGAACAGGTGAACAGCGGCCTGATGCAGACCAGTCAGCGCACCTTTCACTTTGCGGTGATGAACCTGCCGGCGTTCCAGTTCACCATGTATGCGGCGGTGACCCTGCTGCTCTGGTTCGGCGGCAATATGGTGATTGCAGGCAGCATGCAGGTGGGTAAGCTCACCGGTTTTCTGAGTTATGTACTGCAGATCATGAACTCGCTGATGATGATCTCCAATGTGTTTCTGATGCTCACCCGTTCGCTTGCCAGCGCAGCCCGCGTGATGGAGGTACTGGATCAGAAGCCCAGCCTGGCGGATGGGCCGGAAGCCTGTGAGAAGATTACAGATGGCAGTGTGGAATTCTGCCATGTGGATTTCAAATACAGCGCCTCCGCGCAGGAGAATGTGCTGGAGGACATCTGCCTGCGTGTGCCGGCGGGACAGACGCTGGGCATTCTGGGCGGCACCGGTTCGGCCAAAACCTCGCTGGTGCAGCTGATTCCCCGTTTGTATGATGTGACCGGCGGCTGCGTCAAGGTGGGCGGCCGGGATGTGCGGGAATACCGGCTGGAAGCGCTGCGGGATGCGGTGGGCATCGTGCTGCAAAAGAACGTGCTGTTCAGCGGTACCATCCGGGAAAACCTGCTCTGGGGCAACGAACAGGCCAGCGAAGAAGAGCTGGAATGGGCCTGCCGTACCGCCTGTGCCGATGAATTTTTGAGTCGGATGCCCAAGGGGCTGGACACCGAGCTGGGCCAGGGCGGCGTGAACGTGTCCGGTGGGCAGAAGCAGCGCCTGTGCATTGCCCGCACCCTGCTCAAGCGGCCCAAGGTGCTGATCTTCGATGACTCCACCAGTGCGGTGGACACCGCCACCGAGGCCCGCATCCGGGCGGGGCTTGCGGCCTTGGCCGATACCACCAAGATCATCATCGCTCAGCGGGTGACCTCGGTAATGGACGCGGATCAGATTCTGGTGCTGGAGGATGGCCGGGTCAATGGCATTGGCACCCACAGCCAGCTGCTGGCGGAGAATGCCATCTACCGGGAGATCTATGAATCCCAGATGAAAGGAGGCGGCGAAGAATGAGCAGACGGCAGTTTTCGGCCCGGCGGCCCAATGATCTGGGCCATACGCTGGGGGTACTGCTGGCCTACATGGGCCACCACAAGCTGATTATGGCACTGGTGGCGGTGCTGGTAAGCCTGAGCGCCGCCGCGAACCTGCTGGGCACCTTCATGCTCAAGCCTCTGGTGAACCGTTACATCCTGCCCGCCGATACCAACGGCCTGCTGGCGGCGGTGGGCATTGTGGCGGGCATCTATGCGGTGGGCGTGGTATCTGCTTTTGGCTACACCCAGCTGATGGTGAAGGCTGCCCAGAAAATTGTGTACGAGATCCGACGGGATCTGTTCCGCCATGTGCAGACCCTTCCGCTGCGCTATTTTGATACCCGCAGCCACGGCGACATTATGAGCCGCTTTACCAACGACGTGGATACCATTGCCGACGCGCTGAACAACAGCTTTGCCATGGTGATCCAGAGCTTTATTCAGATCGTTGGCACCCTGACGCTGCTGTTCGTGCTGAACTGGCAGCTCTCGCTGATCGTGGTGGTGGGCTACATTGCCATGTTCGCCACCGTGCGTTACAGTGGTCAGCGCAGCAAACGGTATTTCCAGAGCCAGCAGCAGGTGCTGGGCAAGCTGAACGGCACCATTGAGGAGATGATCAGCGGCCAGAAGGTGATCAAGGTATTCAACCACGAGCGGCAGAATGTGGAGGCCTTCTGCGCCCAGAACGAGGCGCTGCGTCAGGCGGCCACCAGTGCCCAGAGCTATGCGGCCACCATGGTGCCCACCGTGGTGAGTATTTCTTATGTGAACTATGCGGTGGTGGCGGTGCTGGGCGGCATTATGGCCATCCACGGCATGACCGACGTGGGCAGCCTCACCAGTTATCTGGTATTTGTGCGTCAGGCAGCCATGCCCATCAACCAGTTTACCCAGCAGTCCAACTTCCTGCTGGCGGCGCTGGCCGGCGCCGAGCGAATCTTCAACGCCATGGAGGAGACCCCCGAGGTGGACAAGGGCAGCGTGGAGCTGGCCGGCACACAGGGCGCCTGGGTCTGGAAGGATAACGCTTCCGGAAAGGAGACTCCGCTGCGGGGCGATGTACGCTTTGAGCATGTGAGCTTTGGCTATGATTCCTCCCGGCTGATTCTGAAGGATATCAGCCTTTATGCAAAGCCCGGCCAGAAGATTGCTTTTGTGGGGTCCACCGGCGCGGGCAAAACCACGGTGACCAACCTGATCAACCGGTTCTATGATGTGACCGACGGGCGCATTACCTACGATGGCATTGATGTGCGCCGCATCCAGAAACCGGATCTGCGCCGGTCGCTGGCGGTGGTTCTGCAGGACACCCACCTGTTCACCGGCACCATTGCGGATAACATCCGCTTCGGTAAGCTGGATGCCACCGATGAGGAAGTGGTGGCGGCGGCCAAGCTGGCCAATGCCCACTCCTTCATCCGCCGTCTTCCCAAGGGGTACGACACCCCGGTTACCGGCGACGGCAAGAACCTTTCCCAGGGGCAGCGGCAGCTGCTGGCCATTGCCCGGGCGGCCATTGCGGACCCGCCGGTGCTGATTCTGGACGAAGCCACCAGCAGCATCGATACCCGCACCGAGGCCCTGATCGAAAAGGGCATGGACCGGCTGATGGAGGGGCGCACCGTGTTTGTGATCGCCCACCGGCTGTCCACCGTGCGCAACGCGGATGCCATCATCGTGCTGGAGCAGGGGCAGATCGTGGAGCGGGGCAGCCATCAGGAGCTGCTGGACCAGAAGGGCGAATACTATCAGCTGTATAACGGCATGTTCGAGCTGAGCTGAGCTGTACGCCGTGCCGGTTTTGGGCATGTTGCCCGGGCCGGTGCGACGATTTTTGTTTGTCACAAAAAGTCACAAAATGCAGTTACGGCTTGTAAGTCACTGTACTGTGAATGTATAATAAAGAAGTACTGCGGCAAAGTGATTGCGGAGCGCAATGCCCGGTGCGGATCAACGAACGGCGAGAGGAAGAGAATTATGCAACGTGAAAAATTCGGTTCCCGGCTGGGCTTTCTGCTGCTCAGTGCCGGGTGCGCCATCGGCATCGGCAACGTGTGGCGCTTCCCCTATGTGGTCGGCCAGAACGGCGGCGGCCTGTTTGTGCTGCTGTATGTGTTTTTCCTGGCAGTGGTGGGCATCCCCGTGCTGACCATGGAATTTGCCATCGGCCGGGCCAGCCGCAAGAGCTGCATCAAGGCGTATCAGGAGCTGGAGCCCAAGGGATCCAAATGGCACTGGCACGGCATTTTTGCCATGCTGGGCAACTATGTGCTCATGGCCTTCTACACCACAGTAGCGGGCTGGATGCTCTACTATTTCTATCGGTTCCTCATCGGTGAAATGAGCGGGCTGGACAAGGCCGGCATCGACAATGCCTTTTCCGGTATGCTGGGCCAGCCGGTGACCATGACCATCTGGATGCTCATCATCGTGGTGCTGGGCTTTGTGATCTGCTCCTTCGGTTTGCAGAAGGGTGTGGAGCGCATTACCAAATGGATGATGGTGGCTCTGCTGGTCATCATGGTGGTACTGGCAGTGAACAGCCTGTTTTTGCCCGGCGCGTCTGAGGGCATTCGCTTTTATCTGGTGCCGGATCTGAGCAAGGTGCAGGAGACCGGCATTCTGGGCACCATCACCGCGGCCATGAACCAGAGCTTCTTCACCCTGAGCCTGGGCATCGGCGCCATGCTGATCTTCGGCAGCTATCTGGGCCGTGAGCGCCGGCTGCTGGGCGAGTCCATCAACATCGCCATTCTGGATACCTTTGTGGCCTTTGTGTCCGGCCTGATCATCTTCCCGGCCTGCTTTGCCTACGATGTTCCCGTGGACAGCGGCCCTCCGCTGATCTTCATGACCCTGCCCAACGTGTTCAACTCCATGGCGGCGGGCCGTGTGTGGGGCACTCTGTTCTTTTTGTTCATGAGCTTCGCCTCCTTCTCCACCATCGTGGCGGTGTTCGAGAACATTCTGGCCTGCACCATCGACCTTTCCGGCTGGAGTCGCAAAAAGGCCGCGCTGGTGAACGGCATCATCGTGGCCATCATTTCCATGCCCTGTATTCTGGGCTACAATGTGTGGAGCGGCTTCGTGCCCTTCGAGGCAGGCACCGCCGTGCTGGATCTGGAGGACTATCTGGTCAGCAACATCCTGCTGCCCGGCGGTTCGCTGGTTTACCTGCTGTTCTGTGTCAGCCGTGTTGGCTGGGGCTTCAAGAACTACCAGGAGGAGGCCAACCAGGGCGTGGGACCCAAGGTGCCGAACTGGGTGCGCGGCTATGTGACCTTCGTGCTGCCCATCCTGGTGGGCGTGCTGCTCATTCAGAGCATCCTGCGCATCAAATAAGTTTTGTATACCGCCGCTCCGGTTTTGTCCGGGGCGGTTTTCTTTATGTTGATTATATACTAAAAGTATATAATTGGATGAATATATCAAAACCCCCGGTTGTCTAGCTCATTCATGCCCCGCTTTTTTCCCGCATACACTGAAAGGAACCGGTTGCGGAAAAAGGAGGACGAGGGAATGGAATGGTATCAGCTGGAGATTGAGGCCGCGCTGGGGCGGGCAAAAAGCAGCCCGCAGGGGCTCGGGGAAGCAGAGGCGGCCCGCCGTCTGGCCGAGAACGGCCCCAACCGATTGGCCGAGCAAAAGCAGGCCGGGCTGTTCCAGCGGTTTTTGCAGCAGATGGCCGACCCGATGATTGTGGTGCTGCTGGCTGCTGCGGCGGTGTCCGGCGGGGCGGCGGCTGTGGCGGGCGAAAGCTTTGCGGATGTGTTTATCATTCTGGCGGTGGTGATCATCAACGGGGTGCTGGGGGTCTATCAGGAGCACAAGGCCGAGCAGGCCATTCAGGCGCTGCAAAAGATGACAGCAGCCCACAGCCGGGTGCTGCGGGGTGGCCGTCAGCTGGAGGTGGCCAGCGAGGAGCTGGTGCCGGGGGACGTGGTACTGCTGGAGGCGGGGGACGCGGTTCCGGCGGACGGGCGGCTCGTGGAATGCGTCAGCCTGCGCACCGAGGAAGCCGCCCTCACCGGTGAGAGCCTGCCGGTGGAAAAAAACACCCGCCCGACGGGGGCGAATACTCCGCTGGCCGAGCGCCGCTGCATGGCCTATCTGGGCAGCACCGTGCGGTATGGCCGGGGCAAGCTTCTGGTCACCGCCACCGGAATGAACACCGAGATGGGCCGCATTGCCGGGGCGCTGGCGGAGACCGCACAGGGCAAGACACCTTTGCAGCAGACGTTGGCGGGCCTGAGCCGGACCTTGAGTGCGCTGGTGCTGGCCATTTGCGTGTTTTTGTTCGGGTTCAGCCTGTGGCGAAACGGCA
The DNA here is from genome assembly GCF_964241245.1 of Allofournierella massiliensis. NCBI lineage: Bacteria > Bacillati > Bacillota > Clostridia > Eubacteriales > Oscillospiraceae > Allofournierella > Allofournierella massiliensis. The sequence continues at coordinate 125,039 of NZ_CAXSWZ010000005.1, read as the reverse complement.
GCGTGGATCTGCCCACCGTTCTGGACACCTTTCTGGTGGCGGTAAGTCTGGCGGTAGCGGCGGTGCCGGAGGGGTTGGCCGCAGTGGTGACCATCGTGCTTTCGGTGGGGGTGACCCGGATGAGCCGTCAGGGTGCAGTGATCCGCCGGCTCACGGCGGTGGAGGCGCTGGGCTGCGCACAGGTGATCTGCACCGACAAGACCGGAACCCTGACCCAGAACCGGATGGAGGTGCAGCGCTGCTACGGCCCCCAGAAGCTGCTGGCAACCGCGATGACCCTTTGCACCGACGCACAGCTGGAGCCGGATGGTACCGCAAAAGGGGAGGCCACCGAGTGCGCGCTGGTGGAATACGCCGCCCGCTTGGGAATGCGCAAGGCGGCACTGGCGGCACCACAGCCCCGGGTGGCCGAGCTGCCTTTCGACAGCGAGCGCAAGTGCATGAGCACCTTCCATAAACAGAAGGACGGAATAATCCAGTATACGAAAGGCGCACCGGACGTGCTGCTGCAAAAATGCACCCACTGGCTGCAGGATGGCCAGCCCCGGCCTCTGACCCAGGCGGACCGCACTCGCATTCTGGCGGAGAACCGGCGGATGGCGGCGCAGGCACTGCGGGTACTGGCGGCGGCTTACCGGGCATGGGACCGGCTGCCCGCACCTTTAACGCCCGCCGCAGCGGAAAACCAGCTGGTGTTTCTGGGCCTTGCGGGCATGCTGGACCCGGTGCGCCCTCAGGTGCCGGGAGCGGTGCGAGCTTGCAGGTCGGCAGGCATCCGCACCGTGATGATCACCGGTGATCACCCGGATACTGCCGCCGCAATTGGCCGCACGCTGGGGCTGGTGAGCAGCGCGAGCCAGGTGGTCACCGGCGCGGCCCTGGATGCCATGAGCGATGAGGAGTTGCGGCGGCGAGCCCCGGAGTTTTCGGTGTATGCCCGCGTGCAGCCCCAGCACAAGGCGAGGATCGTGCGGGCCTGGCAGCAGCGGGGCTGCGTGACCGCAATGACCGGCGACGGGGTGAACGACGCCCCGGCAGTGAAGGCGGCGGACATCGGCGTGGGCATGGGCGTTACCGGAACCGACGTGACCAAGAACGTGGCGGACATGGTTCTGGCGGACGATAACTTTGCCACCATCGCCGCCGCGGTGGCGGAAGGCCGACGCATTTACGAGAACATCCGCAAGGCCATCCAGTTTCTGCTGGCTTCCAACATGAGCGAGGTGGCCAGCATCTTTCTGGCCACACTTTTGGGCATCCGGCTGCTGGAGCCGGTGCATCTTTTGTGGATCAACCTGATCACCGACTGTTTCCCCGCGCTGGCCCTTGGCATGGAGCGGGCGGAGCCGGGCAGTATGCACCGCCCGCCCCGGCCCCGGGGGCAGGGCATCTTCGCCGAAGGTCTGGGCGTGGATGTGCTGTGGCAGGGGGCATTGGTTACGGCGCTCACGCTGGGGTCTTATTTTGCGGGCGTGCGGCTGGAAACCGGCCTCTGGCAGGCAGACCAGAGCGGGCTGGGCGTGACCATGGCCTTTCTCACCATGAGCATGGCCGAGATCTTCCACAGCTTCAACCTGCGCAGCCGGCGGGGCAGCATTTTTGAGCAGCAGGGGGAGAACCCTTACCTCTGGGCGGCGCTGGCGGGCAGCCTTGCCCTCACCACCGGGGTGTTGTTTTTTCCTCCGGCGGCAGCTGCCTTCGGGTTTGCTCCTCTGAGCATGGCTCAGTACGGCCTGAGTCTGGCGCTTGCACTGGCGGTGATCCCGGCGGTGGAGCTGGTAAAATGGATGCTGGGCGGCGAAAAACAGGGTTGACAAACTAGATTTAATGCGGTAAACTACTACCAAGATAAACATCCAAATGCGTGGACGGGGAAAAAGCAGAGCCCATACGCCTTCAGAGAGCTGCCGGTTGGTGCGAGGCAGCGGCGCGGAATCTGTATACTGGCCCCTGAGCACCCGGCAGAACCCCGTTTAGCGATGTAAGCGGTCAGTAGGCGCAGGGCGGAACCCCACCGTTATCCGGGGCGCGGTTCGCGGCTTTTTCATTGGCTGCCGACCGTACAGAGCGGCTGACACACAGCAATGAGAGTGGTACCGCGGGAGCCTTACATGAAGATGTGGCCCTCGTCTCTCAGGGGCAAAGACCCTTGAGAGACGAGGGCTTTTTTTGTCTGCATCCGCCCCGGCAGGAAGAACAAAACAAGGAGCGATTGTTTTATGATGGACGTGACCAAGTATCAGATCGGCTACTATAACCCGCCCAAGACCGAGTACCGCTGGGTGCATAAGGATCACATCGAAAAGGCCCCCGCCTGGTGCAGTGTGGACCTGCGGGACGGCAACCAGAGCCTGATCGTGCCCATGAGCCTGGAGGAAAAGCTGGAGTTCTTCCAGCTGCTGGTGAAGATCGGCTTCAAGGAGATCGAGGTGGGCTTCCCCGCTGCCAGCGAGACGGAGTACGAATTCCTGCGCACCCTGATCGAGAACAACATGATCCCCGAAGATGTGACCGTGCAGGTGCTCACCCAGTGCCGGGACCACATCATCCGCAAGACCTTTGAGGCGGTGCAGGGCGCACCCAGCGCGGTGATCCACTTCTACAATTCCACCAGCGTGGCCCAGCGGGAGCAGGTGTTCAAAAAGAGCAAAGAAGAGATCAAAAAGATCGCCACCGACGGCGCGGCCCTGGTCAAGCAGCTGGCTGCCGAATACCCGGGCAACTTCCGGTTTGAATACAGCCCGGAAAGCTTCACCGGCACCGAGCCGGAATATGCGCTGGAAGTGTGCAACGCGGTGCTGGACATCATGCAGCCCACCCCGGATAAGCCCATGATCATCAATCTGCCGGTCACCGTGGCCATGAGCATGAGCCACATCTACGCCAACCAGATCGAATACATGAGCGACAACCTGAAATACCGGGACAGCGTGGTGCTCAGCCTGCACCCCCACAACGACCGGGGCTGCGGCGTGGCCGACACCGAGCTGGCCCTGCTGGCCGGAGCGGACCGGGTGGAGGGCACCCTGTTCGGCAACGGCGAGCGCACCGGCAACGTGGATCTGATCACCCTGGCCATGAACCTGTACACCCACGGGGTGGACCCGAAGCTGGATTTCAGCGACATGCCCGCCATTGTGGAGCTGTATGAACGGGTGACCCGGATGCATGTGTACGAGCGCACTCCCTACGCCGGTGCGCTGGTGTTCGCGGCCTTCAGCGGCAGCCATCAGGACGCCATCGCCAAGGGTATGAACTGGCGGAAGGAAAAGAACCTGCACCAGTGGAATGTGCCCTACATCCCCATCGACCCCACCGACATCGGTCGCACCTACGACGGCGATGTGATCCGCATCAACAGCCAGAGCGGCAAGGGCGGCATTGGTTTCCTGCTGCAGCAGAAATTCGGCTACGATCTGCCCCCCAAGATGCGGGAGCATTTCGGCTACACGGTCAAATCCATCTCGGACCACGCCCACAAGGAGCTTTCGCCCGACGAGGTGGCCCAGGTGTTCTACGATACCTATCTGAACAAATGCGCTCCGGTGGACATTCCGGACGCCCACTTCATCCAGAAGAACGGAATCTTCGCGGCCATCACCGTCGCCATGCCGGACGGAACCACCAAGGAGGCCAGCGCCCAGGGCAACGGCCGCCTGGACGCGGTGTGCAACGCATTGAAGGCGGCCACCGGGCAGGACTTCACCATCGAAACCTACTCCGAGCACAGCCTGCAGCACGGCTCCACCAGTGAAGCGGCGGCTTATGTGGGCCTGCGCTGGGGCGACGGCACCGTGACCTGGGGTGCCGGAACCGACACCGACATCATCCGCGCAGGCATTAAGGCAATGGTCAGCGCGGCCAACAACAAATAAAAGGGGAAGAAACAATCATGGGAATGACAATGACGCAGAAGATTCTGGCCGCCCATGCCGGGCTGGACAAGGTGGAGGCAGGCCAGCTGATCAGCGCCCGACTGGACGAGGTACTGGGCAACGACATCACCACCCCGGTGGCCATCAACGAGTTCAACAAGGCAGGCTTCACCAGCGTGTTCGATAAGACCCGCATCAACATCGTGCTGGATCACTTCGTGCCCAACAAGGACATCAAGGCCGCTCAGCAGTCCAAGCAGTGCCGGGACTTTGCGAACAAATACGACATCCTGAATTTCTACGACGTGGGCCAGATGGGCATCGAGCACGCGCTGCTGCCGGAAAAAGGCATTGTGACTGCCGGTGACTGCATCATCGGTGCGGACAGCCACACCTGCACCTACGGCGCACTGGGCGCTTTTTCCACCGGTGTGGGCAGCACCGACATGGCCGCAGGCATGGCCACCGGCAAATGCTGGTTCAAGGTGCCCGCCGCCATCCGCTTTGTGCTGAAGGGCCAGCTGCAGCCCCCGGTGAGCGGCAAGGATCTGATCCTGCACATCATCGGAATGATCGGGGTGGACGGCGCGCTGTACAAGAGCATGGAGTTCACCGGCCCGGGCGTGGCCAGCCTTTCCATGGATGACCGGCTCTGCATCTGCAACATGGCCATTGAGGCAGGCGCGAAGAATGGTATCTTCCCGGTGGACGAGGTGACCATCCAGTATCTCACCGGCCGCAGCCAGCGCCCCTGGACCGTGTACGAGGCGGACGAGGACGCAGAGTACGAGCAGACCATCGAGATTGATCTCTCCGCGCTGGAACCCACCGTGGCCTGGCCCCACCTGCCGGAGGACACCAAGCCCGCCGCGGAAGGAAGGGACGTGAAGATCGATCAGGTGGTCATCGGCAGCTGCACCAACGGCCGGCTGGAGGATATGGAGGCCGCCTGGAAGGTGCTGAAGGGCAAACACATCGCCCCCGGTGTGCGGGCCATCATCATCCCCGCCACCATGGCCATCTACAAGGAGTGCATCCTGCGGGGCTGGACCACCGATTTCATCGACGCGGGCTGCGTGGTTTCCACCCCCACCTGCGGGCCCTGTCTGGGCGGCTACATGGGCATTCTGGCCCAGGGCGAGCGCTGCATCTCCACCACCAACCGGAACTTTGTGGGCCGCATGGGCCATGTGGAGAGTGAGGTCTATCTGGCAAGCCCCGCCACCGCGGCGGCCAGCGCTCTCACCGGCTTTATCACCGACCCCCGCGCCATTGCGGAATAAGAAAGGCAGGAATTACCAATGCAGGCAAACGGTTTTGTACATAAATATCCGGACAATGTGGACACCGACGTAATCATCCCTGCCCGGTACCTGAACACCCCCGATGCAAAGGAGCTGGCAGCTCACTGTATGGAGGACATCGACCCCGACTTCGTGAAGAAGGTGCAGCCCGGCGACATCATGGTGGGAGGAGCCAACTTCGGCTGCGGCTCCAGCCGGGAGCATGCTCCGCTGGCCATCAAAACGGCGGGGGTCTCCTGCGTGATCGCAGCCACCTTCGCCCGCATCTTCTACCGCAACGCCATCAACATCGGTCTGCCCATTCTGGAATGCCCGGCGGCAAGCGAGGCCATTCAGGCGGGGGACAAGGTGCATGTGGACTTCGACACCGGCGTTATCACCGACGAGACCACCGGCCAGACCTTTCAGGCCCAGCCCTTCCCGCCCTTCATTCAGGAGATCATCAAGGCAGGCGGGCTGATGAACAGCATCAGACAGTAAACACAGAAAAGAGAGGACAGATTCCCATGGAAAAGCAGATTGCGGTGATCCGGGGCGACGGCATCGGCCCCGAGATCGTGGACCAGGCCCTGCGGGTACTGGACGCGGTGGCGAATAAATACGGCCACACCTTTACTTATACCGATGTGGATATGGGCGGCGTTGCCATCGACAAATGGGGCGAGGCTCTGCCCGCCGCCATGCTGGAAAAATGCCTTGTGGCGGACAGCGTGCTGCTGGGCGCGGTGGGCGGCCCCAAATGGGACGGCCTGCCCGGCGACAAGCGCCCGGAAAAGGGCCTGCTGGCCCTGCGTTCCGGCATGGGCCTGTATGCCAACAACCGCCCGACGAAGCTCTGGCCCCAGCTGGCTGCCGCCAGCCCCCTGAAGCCGGAAATTGTGGAAAAAGGGATTGACTTCCTCGTGGTGCGGGAGCTGATTGGCGGCGTGTACTTCGGCAGCCATACCACCGAGGAATGCGGCGGCGAGCAGAAGGCCACCGACGTGATGAGCTACGCCGAACACGAGATCGAGCGCATCGGCCGCATTGCCTTCGAGACTGCCCGCAAGCGCCGCAACAAGGTGACCAGTGTGGACAAGGCCAACGTGCTGGATACCAGCCGCCTGTGGCGCAAGGTGATGCACCGGCTGGCGGAGGAATACCCGGACGTGGAATACGCCGATATGCTGGTGGACAACACCGCCATGCAGATCGTGAAGGACCCCAGCCAGTTCGATGTGGTGGTCACCGAGAATATGTTTGGCGATATTCTTTCCGACGAGGCCAGCATGATCACCGGCTCCATCGGCATGATCCCTTCTTCCAGCCTGGGCGAAGGAAGCCGGGGCCTGTACGAGCCCATCCACGGCTCCGCGCCGGACATTGCGGGCCAGAACAAGGCAAATCCCATCGGCACCATCCTCTCCGCTGCCATGATGCTGAAATACAGCTTTGATCTGGATGAGGAGGCCGCTGCCATCGAGGCTGCGGTGCATAAGGTGCTGGACGCAGGCCTGCGCACCGGCGACATGATGGCCGAGGGCTGCACTCTGGTCAGCTGCTCGGAAATGGGCGACGCCATCCTGAAAAACCTGTAAGTTCATCCCAAAAAACAAAAGCGGGCCGCTGCCGGATTTTTCCGGAAGCGGCCCGCTTTACTTTCCCATGCGGGAATGCTATAATAGCCGGGCGGCTTTGCGCCGTAAAAGTATCGCACAAAACAGGAGTGAAGAAGATCATGGCGAGCCAGGCCGCAAAACTGGAAAATGATCTGGGGCGGGACCCCATTCCGCAGCTGGTGCTGCGCATTGCCATCCCCAGCATGCTGGCGCAGTTTGTGAGTGTGCTGTACAGCGTGGTGGACCGGATGTACATCGGAAACATTGCCGAGGTGGGTAAGCTGGCGCTGGCAGGTGCGGGCGTCTGCGGGCCGATCGTGACCATGATCGGATCTGTCGCCTTTCTGGTGGGTGTGGGTGGCTCGCCTTTGATGAGCATCCGCATGGGCGCGGGCGATCAGAACGCTGCCAAAAGAATTCTTGCCAACTGCTTTTTGCTGCTCTGCGGTTTTTCGGTGGTGCTTATGGCGCTGGCGCTGGCCACAAGGCAGCAGACCCTGCTTCTGTTTGGCGCAAGCGAATCCACCCTGCCCTACGCCATGGCCTATTACACGGTGTATCTGCTGGGCACGCCCTTTGCGCTGCTTTCCACCGGTATGAACCAGTTCATCATCTGCCAGGGCTTTGCCAAAAAGGGCATGCAGTCGGTGATGCTGGGCGCGGTGTTGAACATTCTGCTGGATCCGGTGTTCATCTTTGTGCTGAACATGGGTGTTACCGGTGCGGCGCTGGCCACCATTCTCAGCCAGCTGGGCAGCTGTTTGTTCGTGCTGCGTTTTCTGTTCAGCAAAACGCCGCCCATCCACATCACCTTCGGCGGCTACGATCTGCGGGTGATGGGCCGGGTGCTGGCCACCGGCTTCACCCCCTTTGCCATCATCGCCTTCGACAATGTGATGATCATTGCCCTGAATGCTCTGCTGCAAAAATATGGCGGCCCGACCGAGGGCGATCTTCTGGTGGCGGCGGCCACCATTTCCCAGAGCTTTATGCTGGTGGTTACCATGCCGCTGGGCGGCATCACCGGCGGTACCGGTTCCATTCTGGGCTTTAACTACGGCGCGGGCCGGCCCGACCGTATTCTCCAGGCCCAGAAGTTTATTCTGGCGCTGAGCCTTATCTATACGGCGCTGCTCTGTGCAGCGGGGCAGCTGCTGCCTGCGGCGTTCGCCTCCATCTTCACCCAGGATGCCCAGGTGCTGCCGCTGGCGGTGCGGGCCATCCGCATCTGCACGCTGGCGGTGGTGCCGCTGGGCCTGCAATACACCATCATCGACGGTTTTACCGGCATGGGGATGATGCGCTATTCGCTGCCGCTTTCCTTCTTCCGGAAGCTGGCCTATTTTGTGCCGCTGTTTATTCTGCCCGCTCTGTTTGGGGGCATGGCGGCCTTCTACGCCGAGCCCATCTCGGATATTCTGGGCCCTCTGGCCAGTCTGGTGGTCTATCTCAGCCGGATGCGCTGGCTGGCCGCCGGAGCCAAGGCTCCGCGAACATGAGCCGGTTCGCTCTTTTCTGCAAAAACAGCCCCGTACCTGCTGCAGGTGCGGGGCGCTTTTTGTACAAGCATGAGGATGAATGTGTAAATTTCGGGGATTTTTGTGACAATTTTAAAAGGCTTGGAAGCGAAAATTTCGTAACTTCCACCGAATTTGCTTTTTCGTCCACGTTTTTTATATTTTCGGGTTGTATTTTGGAAATCCGATGCTTATAATTTACTCAAGTGAATTTTTGAAAGGAGCATCTGCTGTATGGATGTCTGCCGCACTGAAGTGTTGTTCGATCTTTCCCACACCCTGGCCGCGCCCCTGTTTGAGGGGAAGGAGCGCCCCTGGGAAGTGCTGGATGAACTGAAGGAATTTATTGAGAAGCTGGGCCGCAGCCTGCCCAGTGAGGAATACGACCAGCCTGTTCCCGGGGTTTGGGTGGCTAAGAGTGCACAGGTAGCCCCCAGTGCCCTGCTGACCGGGCCCTGCATCATCGGCCCGGAAGCCGAGGTGCGCCACTGTGCCTTTATCCGGGGCAGTGCTCTGGTGGGCGCGGGCGCCGTGGTGGGCAACAGCGTGGAGCTGAAGAACTGCATTCTGTTCGACGGTGCACAGGTGCCCCATTTCAACTATGTGGGCGATTCCATTCTGGGCTACAAGGCCCACATGGGTGCGGGCGCGGTGACCAGTAACCTGAAAAGCGACAAATCGCTGGTGTGCATCCGGCAGGACGAGGAGATTCTGGTGACCGGCCGCAAAAAACTGGGCGCGCTGGTGGGCGACGAAGCCGAGGTGGGCTGCAACAGCGTGCTGTGCCCCGGCTCGGTGCTGGGCCGCCGCTGCCAGATTTACCCCACCAGCTGCGTGCGGGGCGTGGTGGCCCCGAATCATATCTACAAGGATGCGCAGCATATTGTACCCCGAACTTAAGAAGAATAGAGGAGTGTTTGAATATGGGCAGACTGTTTGGAACCGACGGCGTGCGCGGCATTGCCGGCGAGGATATGACCTGTGAACTGGCCATGGCCATCGGCCGGGCCGCCGCTGCGGTGCTGGCCTATGGCCGTCGCCGCCGTCCGCTGGTGGTAATGGGCAAGGATACCCGCATTTCCAGCGATATGCTGGGCGCGGCGCTGGCTGCCGGCCTGTGCTCGGTGGGCGCGGACGTAATCGACCTGGGCGTGATCTCCACCCCGGCGGTGGCCTATCTGGTGGGCAAGTACAAGGCGGACGCGGGCGTGATGATTTCCGCCAGCCACAACCCGTACCCCTTTAACGGCATCAAGATCTTCAACGGCGACGGCTTCAAGCTGCCGGATGAGCTGGAGGAGCAGATCGAGCACCTGATCGAGAAGAACGATTTCACCTACGCCAGGGGCGAGAATCTGGGCCAGATCAGCCACTGCACCACCGCCGCCCGAGATTACATCGAGCACCTGAAAAGCACCATTCCCTATTCGCTGGAGGGAATGAACATTGTGGTGGACTGCGCCAACGGTTCCGCCAGCGCCACCGCCCGCACCCTGTTCGAGGAGCTGGGCGCCAATGCGGTGATCCTGCACGACGCGCCAGACGGTGTGAACATCAACGAGGGCTGCGGTTCCACCCATCTGGAGCAGCTGCAGGAGTATGTGCGCACCCACAAGGTGGACGCGGGCGTTGCCTTTGACGGCGACGCGGATCGCTGCCTGTTTGTGGACGAGACCGGCGAAGTGGTGGATGGCGATTACATCATGGCCATCTGCGGGCTGGACATGCAGCAGCGGGGCAAACTGCGCCGCTCCACCATCGTGGGCACCGTGCTCACCAACCTGGGCTTTGCCCGCTTCTGTGACGCCAACGGCATGAAGTTCGCCGCCACCAAGGTGGGCGACCGCTATGTGCTGGAGGAGATGGAGCTGGAGGGCTACACTCTGGGTGGCGAGCAGAGCGGCCACATCATCTTCCGGGATTTTGCCACCACCGGCGACGGCCAGCTCACCGCGATTCAGCTGCTGTGCCTGCTCAAGCGGTGCAAAAAGCCCCTGTCCGAGCTGGCGAAGGTGATGACCCGCCTGCCGCAGGTGATGGTGAATGTGACCGTGACCGCCGAGGGCAAGCTGGAATTCTACAACAACGACGTGATCAAGGAGGCCATCCGCCAGCAGAAGGAGGCCCTGGGCGATACCGGCCGGGTGCTGGTTCGTGTGAGCGGCACCGAGCCGCTGATTCGTGTGATGGTGGAAGGCCAGGACGAAACCGAGATCCAGGCCATTGCCGACCATCTGGCCGAGCTGGTGAAAAAAGAGCTGGGCTGACCGGCATATTTCGAAAAAATGAGGGCGTTCCTGCCAAAGCAGGAACGCCCTCGTTTTGTTTACTCGGCATCCAGTGTGCGGATGCGGAAGATAAAATAGTACACATGGAACAGCCACACACAGCCCAGCACGATGCGGCCGATCAGCACCTCGTGCATCATCACAAAGGCGATGCTCATGGTCAGGGTCACGGTGATCATGATGCCGATCTTGGTGCGCCAGGTCATGGCCCGCTGTTCCCGGAAGCGTTTGAAATTCTTCTGATACAGCTTGGTGGAAAGGAACCACCGGTTCAGCCGGTCACTGCCTTTGGCGAAGAAAAAGCAGGTGCCCAGCAAAAACGGGGTAGCGGGCAGCAGGGGAAGCACCGCTCCCACGGCGCCCAGCGCCAGGCAGACAAGACCCAATGCAATGTAGAGGTATTTCATAAACAAACAATCCTTTCTGTATGGCGCCGGAGAGAGGCGGCTCAGCTGAGCCGCCCGTGCTCCACGCTGTAGGTGGTGTCGGCAATGCGCATGGTGGAGGCCCGGTGGCTCACCAGTACCACGGTTTTGCCCTTGCGCTGGCGGTGCAGGCTCTGCAGGATCACCGCTTCGTTCAAACTGTCCAGATTGCTGGTGGGTTCGTCCAGCAGAATCAGCGGCGCGTCGTGCAGGAACGCCCGGGCAATGCCCAGCCGCTGCCGCTCGCCGCCGGAGAGGGTGTCGCCCAGCTCGCCCACGTTGGTGTCGTAGCCGTTGGGCAGGCTCATGATGAAGTCGTGCACCGAGGCCTTTTTGCAGGCTTCCACCACCTCTTCGTGGGTGGCGTCCGGCTTGGCCAGCTTCACGTTTTCTTCAATGCTGTCGTGGAACAGGTAGGTTTCCTGGGTCACATAGCTCTGCAGGTTGCGCAGGCTGGCGGTGCGAATGTTCTTCACGTTTTCGCCGGAAATGGCAACCGCACCATCGCCCACGTCCCAGAAGCGCATGAGCAGCTTGAGCAGGGTGGACTTGCCGCTGCCACTGCGGCCGGTGATGCCGATGATTTTGTTTTCCGGCAGCGTCAGGCTCACGTTTTTCAGAATGGGCTCGGCTTCGTAGGTGAAGCTCACATTGTCGCAGGCCGCACCGGTGAAGGGGATAGTGCGCCCGGTGGTGTTTTCCGCTACCACCGGCTCCTCGTCCAGAATGTCCAGCACCCGGTTGGCGGCGGCGAAGGTCTGCTGCAGCGTGCTGCCCAGATTGGCCAGCGCCACCACCGGCCCGAAGGAGCTGAGGATGGCGATCAGGGGAATCAGCACCCCGTCAAAGCCCACCAGACCATTGGTGTAGAGCAGGCTGCCCGCCGCCAGCATGGCCAGCGAAAACAGCCAGATCAGCGCACCGGTGCAGGCGGTTGCGGTGCCCAGCGCGGTTTTCATCTTCTTTTCAGTGGCCAGCAGACTGCCGGTGCGCTCGTCCAGCTCATCCAGACGGCGCTGGCCCGCGTCGTATTGCAGCAGCTCACCCAGACCGCGCAGGCTGTCCAGCACAAAGGCGCTCAGCGCACCAGCCTGAGTGCGGTACTCCAGACCCCGGCTGCCACCAAAACGGGCAGCCAGCACCGGCACCACCACGCCCACGGCGAAAAAGCCCAGCGCGGCGACAAGGCCCAGCAGCCAGTGGTAGCTGCCGATGAACACCGTCATGATCACCGACATGATGGCCGCGATGGCGATGGGGGAGAGGGTGTGGGCGTAAAAGACCTCCAGCAGCTCGATGTCCGAGGTGATCACCGCGATCAGGTCGCCTTTGTCCCGACCATCCAGCTTGGCGGGGGCCAGGCGGCGCAGCGCGCCGAATACCTTATCCCGGATGAGGGCCAGCAGTTTGAAGGCAATGTAGTGGTTGCAGGCCTGCTCGGCGTAGCGCAGCACGCCGCGGGCCAGCGCAAACACACCCATGCAGGCAAACAGCACGCCCAGAGCGGGCAGACCCGCGCCGCCCAGAGCCTTCACGATGGCCAGGCCGCCGAAGATGGGAATGAACTGGGCGCACAGAAAGCCCGCCACACCCATGGCAATGGCAAGGGTCATAAAGCCCATCAGCGGTTTGACCAGCCCCACAAGCCGGAGCATTACCGCCAGATCGGAACGTTTTTTCATGCAAGAGCCTCCTGTTCAGTGTCGGGGGTGTAGTGTTCCAGCGCCTGCTGGCTGTTCCACAGCCGCTGGTAGCAGGGGCAGGTGGTCAGCAGCTGGGTATGGGTGCCGCAGCCGGCGACCCGGCCCTCCTCCAGCGCGTAGATGCGCTGTGCGCCGGTCACGTTGGCCAGCCGGTGGGAGATGAGTAACACCGCTCTGGTCTCGGCCAGCTGGTGCACCAGCGCCATGATCTGGTTCTCGCTCTCCACGTCGATGTTGGAGGTGGCTTCGTCCAGAATATAAATGGGGCTGTTGTGCAAAAGGGCACGGGCCAGAGCCAGACGCTGACACTGCCCGCCGGAGAAGTTGGCGCCCTTTTCGGCCACCGGGGTCTCCAACCCCTGTTCGCTGCGCAAAAAATCCGCCAGCTTCACCTGCTCCAGCGCCTGCCACAGGGCCTCGTCGCTGGCATCGGGGGCCGCCATGCGCAGGTTCTCTGCCACGGTGCCCTTGAACAGCCGGGCGGCAAAGCCCACGGTGGTGATCTGCTGCATTCGGCTGGCAAAGCGGATCTCGCTCAACTGCTGGTCGCCCACGGTGATGCTGCCGGTGTAGCCCTCCAACCGGCCGGCCAGCAGGCCTGCCAGTGTGGACTTGCCGCAGCCGGATTCGCCCACCAGAGCCACCAGACCGGTGCGGGGCAGTTCCAGATCCACGCCCTTCAGAATGGGGCGCTGGGGATCGTAGGCAAAATGCACGTTTTCACAGCGCAGGGTGCAGTTTTCCGGGTCGATGACGCCGGTCTTTTCTTCCGGCTCCGGCAGATCCAGCAGCTTGAAGATCTTTTCGGAAGCGGCCATGCCGTTCATGGCAATGTGGAAATAGGAGCCCAGCAGCCGCATGGGCAGAAAGAAATCCGCCGAGAGCATGATGATGGCAAAGCAGCCAAACAGGCCAATCTGCCCGGCGGCGAACTGCCGTGCGGCCACAATGATGCCCAGTGCCGCGCCGCCGTAGGCCACCAGATCCATGATGGTGATGGAGTTCAGCTGCATGGTGAGCACCTTCATGGTGATGCGCCGGAAGCGCTCGGCCTCCTCGTTCATCCGCCGATGGCGTTCCTCGTCCGCCTGATAAATTTTCAGGGTGGTCAGGCCCTGCAGGTTTTCCAGAAAGCTGTCGCCCAATGCGGTGTACTGGCCCCAGTAGCGGGCCAGCAGCTTTTTGGCAAAGGTCTGCACCAGCGCAATGGACACCGGGATCAGCGGCACGCAGATCAGCAGCACCACCGCCGCCGAAAGACTGATGGGCGCCAGCACGCAGAACAACGTCAGCGGGGCAAGCATGCTGTAGAAGAACTGGGGCAGATACGCGCCGAAATAGCTTTCCAGCTGCTCGGCGCCCTCCACTGTTACCTGCACCACCTCAGAGGTGGAAACCCGGCTGGAATAGCCCGGTCCCAGCCGCAGAAGTTTTTCCAGAATGGTGCGGCGCAGCGACTGCTTGGCGCTTCGGCTGGCCCGGTAGGAGCAGATTGCCGCCTGCCTTGCACAGACAAAGCGAACCGCGGCCAGAGCAGCGGCCACCAGCAGCGTACCGGCCAGCGAAGCAGGCTGACCGGCCAACAGCCGAGAAAGGTACCGGGCGATGGCAAGCAGCATGGCGATGTTTGCGGCCAGTGCCGCCCACTGGAATGCCACATTCCGGGCGATATGTTTTTTGGAATCGCTGACCATCCCGATCAGCCGTTTGTTGATCATCAAGGCAGTGTGTCCTCCTGATAGTGGTTATGTGGCAGTTAGCCACGACTGCAAATGGTTAGTCCAAACTGCATATGGTTAGCGTAAACTAACAAACGCCTGATTCTTTTTACCACACCACGGGTAAAATGTCAAGATAGCAGGAGAAAAAATGCAAGAAAACGAAAACCAACCGTGAACAAGGCAAAAAAAGATGCGTCTCCCAAGAGACGCATCACATATAGAATGGTTATTTGTATTGTTTACGCAGGGTGAAGCCGCGGCCGTGGACCTCGTTCACCGAGTCGATGATAATGAAGGCCTGGGGATCAACCTCCTGCACCAGATGGTTCAGCTTTGCCAGCTCCCGGTTGGTGATCACGGTGAGCACCATGTCCCACTCGTTGCGGGCGTAGCCGGTCTGGGCGTGGAGCAGGGTGCAGCCACGGTCCAGCACCTTCAGGATCAGCTGGCGGATCTCGTCGCTCTTTTCGCTGAGGATCTTTACCTGAATCTTGGAGTGGCCCATCAGCACCACCTTGTCCAGCACGATGGTGTAGAGCAGCACCAGCAGGATGCCGTAGAGGATCTGCTCCCGGTTTTCCGCGAAGAACATCTGCCCGATGAGAATGGCGAAGTCCAGCCCGTACATGACCACCGAGATGGGCACGCCCCAGAACTTGTTGGCCACAATGGGGGGGATATCCATACCGCCGCTGGAAGCGCCTGCGCCGATCACAAGACCAATGGCCGCGCCGATCATCACACCGGCGAACACGGTGGCCAGCATGGGGTCACGGGTCATGTCTCCGATGCCGGGAATCCAGCTGAACAGTTCCAGAAAGATGGGGTAGCAGAAGGTGGAAACCGCTGTGTTGAAGGCGAACCATCGGCCCATGACAGCTGCGCCCAGAATGAACATAATCACGTTGGAGATCATTACAAAGGTGGAGATGGAAATGCCCAGCCAGTGCTGGCCGATCAGGGCAAGGCCGGTGGTGCCGCCGGTAATCAGCCCGCAGGGCAGAACGAACATGTCCACCGCAAGGGCATAAAGGGCGTTGCCTGCCAGCACCAGCAGCAGGTTTCTGAGCCTGCGCGGTAGCTTAAACTGTTTCATCCAAAAGACCGCCTTTCCCATCGCTCCCAGTTGCCTTTGGTCAAAAGGACAGAACGATTTTGCAATATAAATAAAAGTATACAACGCTCTGGCGGCATTGCAAGGGTTTGAGCCAAGGTTCGGCAATTGTGTGCGGCCCGGGCAAATTCACGGCAAAAAGCTTGGTGAAAAGATGCAGAAAATCGGCAGGTTTTGTGGAAAAGGAGGAAGAAAAGCACGTCGCACTACCACTTTATTGTGATATATTGACAGATTGGAGCCGAAAGAAAGGCGCAAAAAGGCCCCGGCCGAAGAACCGGGGCAATGGGTGGAATAATCGGAGCAAACAAGGCTCTCAGGGTTCGGCGGGTAGAGGATAGGCCCGGGGCCCAAAGATGGCGGTGCCCACCCGTACCAGAGTGGCGCCCTCCTGAATGGCGGCCTCAAAATCGCCGCTCATGCCCATGGACAGAATCTCCATCCGGGCTTTCTGCCAGCTGCAGGCCGCAGCCTCATCAAACAGAGCGCGCATGGCGGCAAACCATCGGCGCTGGGCGGCGGGCTCGGTTTCCTTCGGAGGGATGCACATCAGGCCCTTGACCAGAATGTTTTCCATTCCATCCGCCTGTTCCAACAGGGCCATCAGCCCGTCGGGGGCAACGCCGCCCTTGCTGGCCTCGCCGCCGATGTTTACCTGCAGCAGCACCGGCTGCACGATGTTCTGGCGGGCGGCTTCCTTCTGTACCGCCAGCAGCAGGTGCTCGGAATCCACCGATTCAATCAGATCCGCCGCGCCCACCACCTGGCGTACCTTGTTGGTTTGCAGGTGGCCGATGAAGTGTAGCGGGGTGGAGCCGTAAGCCCCGGCGGCCCGCTTTTCCACCAGCTCCTGTACCCGGTTTTCACCGAATACGTCAATGCCGATGTTCCAGGCGGCGCGCACCGTGTCGGAGGTCTGAGTCTTGCTGGCGGCGCACAGCTGCACCGATGCGGGATCACGCCCGGCGGCACGGCAGGCCTCGTCCATGCGGCAGCGCACCTGCGCGGTGCGCTGAGCAAGCTGTTCATGCAGTTCGTTCATTCTTGCACCCTCCTTTACGCTTCCGCGTAGGCAGCCCGGCTGCCGCCGATGTATTTGGGGCGAGTGCGGGCGCAGACCAGATTGGCCTCACCAATGTGGCGTACGCTCAGCCGCACCGGAACCGCAACCGCCTTCAGGTGCATGCCGATCAGGGTGTCGCCAATATCCATGCCGGCATCCGCCCGGATGCTTTCCAGCGCCACCGGATGGGCAAACCGCTGCCAGCAGGTGGTGGCAAAGCTGCCGCCCGCCTTGGGCTGGGGAATCACGTTCACCGGTTCAGCCCCCACGGGCAGGGCCTCCTCCTCCAGAATGAGGGCCCGGTTCAGATGCTCACAGCACTGGGCGGCCAGAAAGACCCCCGCTTCCCGAAGCACCGGGGCGATGCCCTCATACACAGCCTGCGCGGCTTCCAGGCTGGAGCCGTGGCCGATCTGGCTGCCCACGATTTCGCTGGAGGAGCAGCCTACCACCAGAATGCTGCCCGGCCGCAGCTTTGCGGCGGACAGAAGCTCCCGCACGGCCTGTGCGCTCTGGGCACGGATCACATCATAATTCATGCAAACAACACCTCGTATCTGTTTGAAATAAGGCGGGCAGCCCGCCGGAAATCGGGCTGCCCGTGGATTGGAATCGTGTTCAGGCCTGCTTGTGGCGGCGATAGCATTCCTTGATTCGCTCAAAACTTACCGGATGCAGATCGTGCTCCAGGCGGCAGGCGTCCTCACGGGCAATGTCCTCGGGTACGCCCAGATCGATGAGCACCTGACTGAGCAGGGTATGCCGCTCGTATACACTCTCGGCAATGGCACGGCCCTCGTCGGTCAAGGTGATCAGGCCGATCTCATCCACATGGATGTATCCGTTTTCCCGCAGCTTTTTCATGGCAGTGGAAACGCTGGGTTTGGAGTAGGACATCTCGTTGGCGATGTCGATGGAGCGCACGTGGCCCTTCCGGTGCAGAAGCACGAGGATCGTCTCCAGATAATCCTCGGCGGATTCCATGATCTTCATGGCAAAAGCCTCCTTTCCGGGCGAAAATTCTCTATCAAATATCCTACCATAATCCACCCTCTTTTGCAAACCGGGCAGACAAAAAGCCGCCCCTCCGCTTCGGATTACCGGAAGGCGGAAGAGCGGCTTTTTGTCTCAGCGTAGCATGGCGCTTTCGTTTACCACCCAGCTGCTGAACAGAAACAGCACATCCTGATTGGTAAAGGTCACATACTGGGGCACCAGACCGCTGACCATGTAGCGCAGATCGATCAGGGTGATGGTGCGGTACTGCTCGCACAGAAGGGGCGCAAGGCTGCTGGCAAAGGAATCCCGGAAGATCACCAGCTCCCGGTCGGTGGCGGCGTTTGGGTTTTCGATGGTCTGCAGCGGGGTGGCCCCGTTCAAAAATACATCGTAGCTGCCCGCGCCGCTGAGCTTGGAGGTGTCGTAAACGGCGGTGGCCTCCGGGTACTGGAAGTTGTCCACCCGGGCGGCCTCGGTGGCCGGGCTGGTCAGCCAGACCAGCGTTTCCGGCTCGGCCGGGGCGGGGATGTACTTGCCGTAGCTGCCCACGAAGCCGTCAAAGGCGTGCTGCTCCCAGCCGGAAAGCTCCTGGGAGAACCCCATGGCTTCGCCCAGTGCGTCCACCACCGGCTGCAGGTTTTCCTGCCTCCAGTGGGCGTCGGTTTTGTAGTAGTCCGCCAGTGTGAGTTTGTCCCGCAGGTCGATCCAGGTGATGGAATCGTCCAGTCCGGCCTGCACCTGGCTTGCCATGGCGTCGAAATCCAGCACCGGCCAGCCCTCATCCGGCAGGTAGTGGGATTTATCGGGAATGATGGCGCAGTAGACTTTGTTCTCTTCGGTGAGAAGAGTGTCGCGAATGGTATTTACCTTTTTTACAAAGGAATCAGCGCTCTTTTCATCCCGCTCGCCCAGATACTGCACCCAGTAGCCCTCCTGCTGATACATGCCGTTTTCGTCCGGCTGGCGGCGCGGGGTGCTCAGCGACAAAACCAGCGCGGCGGCCAGCACAAGAGCGGCCGCCGCGCAGCTTACCGCAACCGGTTTACAGCGCACCGGAAGCATCCTCAGGCATGGCTGCCACAGGGTCGGAGGTCACGTCGCCACCCTCGGGCATGGCCATGTCGGCACTGGCCTGATCCTTCACAACGGTCACATTCTCTTCGCCGCACTGGGCCTTGAAGTTGTCCAGAACGGTCTGGGCCAGGTCGTTGTAGCTCATGGCCAGCAGCACGGTGTCGCCGGAGTAGGCCACAACGGTGCGCTCGGCCTCCACACAGATCCACTTGCGGGGATTGGCGTTCGCGGCCACGTCCTCGGCCAGTTTGGCAGCTTCCTCGGCACTGTTTGCCTTCAGCAGGCAGATGGAGTGGGCCTGGGCGCTCATGGCGGCTTCAGCGCAGAGCCCCTCTTTATAGGCGCTCATGGCCACGCCGGTGTTGTGCTCGGAGTTTTCCTCGGTGAGGGGGGCATATTTGCTGCCGTCCTCCTGGGGCATGAGCATGGGCATCTGATCCTCGGCAATGCCGTTGAACAGGGCGTCCATCACGGTGGTCAGGTCGCTGGTATCCACAGTCTCGGTGGAGCCGCTCTGGGCAGAGGAGGAAGCGGAAGAAGAAGCCGCGCCGGAGGAGGCGGTGCTGGAAGAGCTGCCGGCGGTGGAACCGCAGGCGGCCAGCGCCAGGGCCAGAGTCAGGGCGGTGAGAGTGATTGCAAGCTTTTTCATAAAAATAACTCCTTTTTCTTGTGCCAACACTGCACAATTACGCCGGAATTTTCCGGTTCGCTCCACCATCTGGAATTGCGCGGTGTTGCCTTGTGTTGAACCGATGCAGGCTGCCGGGCCGCCACACTGCCTAGTATCCCCCGGCGGGGGCGTTTTTTTGCGCCTGCTGCAGGGAATACGCACAGCCGGGCCGGATTATTGCAGGCAGAAAGAAAAAACTTTTTCAAGCCCGGTATCTATGCTATAATAGAACAATTGTTATTGCTAATGTAATACAAAGGCAACACCGCACAATTCACGCCTAACGGCTCAGGCGGTGTGTCGCGCCAAAATTTTCCGTGCTATTTTCCAAAAATGCTCGCCAATCCACCAAGGATTGGCTGCGCTTTTTGATTCATATCACAAAAAATTTTCCGGCGCGCTCCACCACCTGGAATTATGCGGTATTGCCCAAACCAAAGCAAATAGAAGGGGAGGGCTAGAGCTATGCGTCTGTCGCAGGTGTTCCGGCAAAAAGAATGTGTATTTTCCATCGAGGTGTTTCCGCCCAAGAAGAACGGGGCCACGCCCGAAAGTCTGTATCCCACGCTGGAAAAGCTGGCCGGTCTTTCGCCGGATTACATCAGCGTGACCTACGGCGCCGGCGGCGGCAAGGCGGGGCTTTCCACCGTGCAGATTGCCCGGCATCTGAAACAGGAGCTGGGGGTGGAGCCGCTGGCCCACCTGACCGGCATCAACTCCACCCGCGAACAGGTGGCCGAGACCGTGCAGGCGTTGCAGAAAGCGGGCATTGAAAACGTGCTCACCCTGCGGGGCGACATCTGCCCCGACGCTCCCCGCAGCAAGGACTTTTTCCATGCCAGCGATCTGGCCTCCTTCGTAAAGAGCAAGGGCGACTTCTATCTGGCGGGCGCCTGTTACCCGGAGGGCCATGTGGAAAGCGAAAATCTGCGTCAGGACGTGGAGAACCTGAAATACAAGCTGGACGCGGGGGTGGAGCATCTGGTCACCCAGCTGTTCTTTGATAACGCCCGTTACTACCGCTTCATGAATCTGGTGCGCAAGGCGGGCATTCAGGCCCCGGTGCAGGCGGGCGTAATGCCCATTGTGTCCGCCCGGCAGGTGCAGCGCACCGTGGCGCTGAGCAGCGCCAGCCTGCCGCCCCGGTTCACCAAGATGATCAGCCGGTACGACGGCGACGAGGCCGCTTTGTTCGACGCGGGCATCGACTACGCCATTGAGCAGCTGCGGGATCTGATCGAAGGCGGCGCGGACGGCGTGCATCTTTACGCCATGAACAATCCCGAGGTGGCCCGCCGGGTGTATGAGGGCATCCGGGATCTGCTGCCGGAGGCAAAGGCGTGATCCGGCCGCTGCCCCCGGCGCTGGATCGGGACGAAGCCCTGCGGTATCTGGGCGGCGCGGGCAAGGAGGTTCCTCCGGCGGTGGACGCTCTATTGGACAGAGCCGCCGCCGAGCTGTGGCGAACCGCCGCGCCCCGGGCCGCCGTTCGCCGCCTGCCGGCGGACAGGCTGGCCCCTCTGCTGGCCGGGCGGGACATTGCCGCCCATCTGCAGGGCTGCGACGAGGGCCTGCTGCTGGCGGTGACGCTGGGCGCCGGGGTGGATGGTGCCCTGCGCCGGGCCATGGCCACCGATATGGCATACGGCGTGGTGCTGGACGCCGCCGCCAGCACACTGGTGGAGCAGCTGGCGAATGCACTGGAAAACGAGCAGCGGGCGCTGCTGGAACGGGAAGGGCGATACCTGACCGGCCGGTTTTCTCCCGGCTACGGTGACTGGCCCATCACGGTGCAGCCGGCCTTTGTGCAGTGGCTGGACGCGGGCCGTCAGGCGGGGATATGCTCCACTGCCAGCTGTGTGCTCACTCCGGGCAAAAGCATCACCGCCCTGTGCGGCGCGGCGGATCATCCGGTGAAGGGTAAGCTGGCAGGCTGCGCTACCTGCGCCCTGCGGGATACCTGTACGAAACGAAAGGAGGGCAAACCCTGTGCCCAATAAACTGTTTGACGAAAGCCGCGTCTGGATTCTGGACGGGGCCATGGGAACCATGCTGCAGCAGGCGGGCCTTGCGCCCGGCGAGATCCCGGATGTGTGGAGTGTGACCCATCCGGAGGCGGTGACCGGCATCCACAAAGCCTATCTGGAGGCTGGCTCCAATTTCATCAGCACCAACACCTTCGGCGCCAACGGTAAAAAGCTGGCGGGCTGCGGCTATACGGTGGCCCAGGTGGTCACCGCCGCGGTGCAGTGCGCCAAAAAGGCCGCCGAGGGCACCGATGCGAAGATCCTGCTGGACATCGGCCCTCTGGGCGAGATGCTCCAGCCCATGGGCACCTTGCCCTTCGAGCAGGCCTGCGACCTGTTCAAGGAGGTGGTGGCGGCGGGCGCCGCCGCCGGTGCGGACGCGGTGTACTTTGAGACCATGACCGACCTGCTGGAGGTAAAGGCGGGCATCCTGGCCGCGAAGGAGACCTGTGATCTGCCGGTGATGGCCTCCATGACCTTTGAGGCCACCGGCCGCACCTTCACCGGCTGTCAGGTGGAGAGCTTTGCGGTGACCGCGCAGGGCCTTGGCGCGGACGCGGTGGGTATCAACTGCTCGCTGGGCCCCGCCGAGATCCTGCCTCTGGTGGAGCGGCTCTGCGCCGCCTGCCGCCTGCCGGTGTTCGCAAAGCCCAATGCGGGTTTGCCTGACCCGGCCACCGGCCTTTACGACCTGCACCCGGCGGACTTCCGGGAGCAGATGGATCAGTACAAGCGCCTGGGTGTGGCCGCGGTGGGCGGCTGCTGCGGCACCAGCCCGGCTTATTTAAAGGAACTGGCGGAATGCTTTGCGGGCTGCGCACCCCGGCGGGCCGCTTACCAGCCGGAAAGCTGGGTTTGCTCGGCTATGCAGGCGGTGAAGGTGCGCCCCGGCACCGTAATCGGTGAGCGCATCAACCCCACCGGCAAAAAGAAGATGAAGGAAGCCCTGCGGGCCGGGGATATGGACTATCTGCTGGGCCAGGCGGTGGAACAGGCCCAGGCGGGCGCCCAGATTCTGGACGTGAATGTGGGCCTGCCCGAGATCGACGAGGCGGAGATGATGCGCCGTGCGGTGACCGCCATTCAGGGCGTGACCGAGCTGCCTCTGCAGCTGGACTCCACCCGCCCCGAGGTGCTGGAAGCGGGCCTGCGGGTTTACAACGGCAAGCCCATCGTGAACTCGGTGAACGCCGAGCCCGCGGTGCTGGCGGCGGTGCTGCCCCTGTGCAAAAAGTACGGTGCGGCGGTGGTGGGCCTGACCCTGAACGACAGCGGCATCCCCGCCAAAGCGGAGGACCGGGTGGAGATGGCCCGCCGCATCCTGAATGCGGCGCTGGAGGCGGGCATCCCCAGGGAGGATGTGTACATCGACTGCCTGACCCTGACTGCCAGCGCCCAGCAGCAGGATGTGTGGGACACTCTGCGGTCGGTGCGTACCGTGAAAGAAGAGCTGGGCCTGAAAACCGTTTTGGGCGTTTCCAATGTGTCCTTCGGTCTGCCGGTACGGCCCCAGCTGAACACGGCGTTTCTGGGCATGGCGCTGGCCCACGGACTGGACTTGCCTATCATGAACCCCAACGAACCCTCCATGATGGCGGCGGTGCGCTCTTTCCGGGTGTTCACCGCTCAGGACGAGGGCGCGGCGGAATATATTGCTGCTTACGGCGGGCAGACCGCCGCCCCGGTGCAGCCTGCGGCCCAGCCCGGTGCGCCGGTGGACCTGAAGGATGCTGTGGTTCTGGGCCTGAAGGCCCAGGCGGGCGAAGCGGCCCGGCTGGCGCTGGAGACCACCGACCCGCAGGAGCTGGTGAACGGAGTGCTGATCCCGGCGCTGGATCAGGTGGGCGATGCCTTTGAAAAGGGCACCTGTTTTCTGCCTCAGCTGCTGCAGAGCGCGGCGGCGGCGCAGGTTGCCTTCGATGAGGTGAAAACCGCCATCGAAAAGCAGGGCGTTTCCGGCGAGAAGAAGGGCCCCATCGTGGTGGCCACCGTGAAGGGCGACATCCACGACATCGGCAAGAACATCGTGAAGGTGATTCTGGAAAACTACGGCTACCGGGTGATCGATCTGGGCCGGGACGTGCCGCCGGAAGCGGTGGTGGAAGCTGCCAGCCGCCACGGTGCAAAGCTGGTGGGTCTGAGCGCCCTGATGACCACCACCCTGCCCGCCATGCAGCAGACCATCGAGGCGCTGCGTGCAGCGGGCGTGGACTGCAAGATCATGGTGGGCGGCGCGGTGCTCACGCCGGATTACGCAAAGATGATCGGCGCGGATTATTATGTGAAGGATGCCAAATGTTCGGCGGATGTGGCCCGGCAGATTTTTGGCTGACGTTTTGATCGTACAAAGGAGAACAAACCATGAAAACAGGCAGACAGATCGGCGCGGCTGTGCTGGCCGCGGCCCTTTCCGCCGCCCTGCTCGCGGGCTGCGGCACGGCCCAGAGTAACGGCAGTACCACCGGCAGCAGCACGGCAGCAAGTGCGGTCTCCCAGCAGGCCCAGCCGGGCAGCACCAGTCAGGGCGAAGGGGCTTACACCTTCACCGATGCGGTGGGCAACACCGTCACGGTGGAAAGCACCGATCGGGTGGTTGCCACCTACGGCAGCTACGCCGAAACCTGGACGCTGGCGGGCGGCACGCTGGTGGGCGCCACGCAGGATGCCATTGAAGAGCGGGGCATGGATCTGGGCGAGGAGGTGGCCATCATCGGCACCGTAAAGGAGCCCAATCTGGAGGAGATCATCGCCGCCGACCCGGATTTTGTGATCATGAATGCGGACACCTCCAGCCAGGTGGATATGGACGAGGCCCTCACTCAGGCGGGCATCACCCATGCCTATTACCGGGTGGATTCCTTTGAGGAATATCTGGACATGCTGGCCCAGCTGTGCCAGTTCACCGGCCGGCAGGATCTGTATGAGCAGAACGGTCTGGCGGTCAAAGAACAGATCGACTCGATTCGGCAGCTGGTGAAGGATGAGGAGAGCCCCACCGTGCTGCTGCTGCGTGCCTATTCCACCGGCGTGAAGGCCAAGGGGGCCGACAACATGGTGGGCTATATGCTGGAGGATCTGGGTGCGGACAACATGGTTGCCCGGCATGAATCCCTTCTGGAGGACATCAATCTGGAGGAGATCATCGCCGAGGACCCGGACTACATCTTCATCACCACCATGGGTTCGGAGCAGCAGGCCATGGACTACATGGCCCAGAACGTGGAGAACAACCCGGCCTGGCAGCAGCTGACCGCGGTGCAGAATGACCGCTGCCTGACCCTGCCCAAGGATCTGTTCCACTACAAGCCCAATGCGCGCTGGGGGGAGAGCTATGCATATCTTGCCAAGATCCTTTACCCGGACCTTGCCGGCCAGATCGGCTAAGGGCAAGCTGACCGTATTGTTGGTGCTGGCGGCTGCGGCGCTGATCGCTGCGGTGATCAGCCTGTGCAGCGGCAGCCAGTCCCTTTCGCTGGGGCAGCTGTGGCAGGTGCTTTGCACCGGCGACACCGGCTCCACCACCTGGCGTATCTTCGTGTATGTGCGCCTGCCCCGCACGCTGGCCTGTATGCTGGCGGGCCTTGCGCTGGCGGTGGCGGGCGCCCTCATTCAGGGGGTGCTGAACAACGCCATGGCCAGCCCCAATGTGATCGGCGTGAACTCCGGCGCAGGTTTTTTTGCCATCGCGGCGGCCACGCTGCTGCCCGGTGTGCCGGGAATCATGGCGGCGGCCGCCTTTCTGGGCGCTCTGCTCACCACCCTGTTCATCTACGGCCTTGCGGCAAAGGCGGGGCTCTCCCGGGTCACGCTGGTGTTGGCGGGCATCGCGGTGAGCGGCATTCTTTCCGCCGGCATCGACACCATCACCCTGCTCTATCCGGATCAGGTGGTGGGGGCCACCGGCTTCATGACCGGCAGCTTTTCCGGCGTGGCGCTCACCTCGCTTTGGCCGGCAGCCGCCTACATCGGCGCTGGCTTTGTGCTGGCGCTGTTTCTGGCGGCGGATCTGGACCTGCTTCAGCTGGGGGAGGAGACCGCCTCCTCGCTGGGCATGCGGGTGGGCCTTGTGCGCTTTCTGTGCATTCTGGCCTCCAGCCTGCTGGCGGGTGCGGCGGTGAGCTTCGCGGGTCTGTTGGGATTTGTGGGCCTGCTGGTGCCCCACGCGGCCCGGCGGCTGGTGGGCGGCGGCAACCGGTTTCTGCTGCCAGCTTCGGCACTGCTGGGCATGGCCTTCGTGCTGGGATGTGACAGTCTGGGTCGGGTGCTGTTTGCCCCCTTCGAGCTGCCGGTGGGTATCCTCATGTCGTTCCTGGGCGGGCCGTTTTTTCTGTTTTTGCTGTTGCGCCAGAAAAGGAGCCGGGTCTATGATTGAATTGAACCATATCACCGCCGGCTATCAGGGCGGCGTGGTCCTGCGGGATGTGTCGCTCACCATCCCCGCCGGGCGCATCACCACCCTGATCGGCCCCAACGGCTGCGGCAAAACCACCCTGTTGCGGGTGGCGGCACGGCAGCTGACCCCTTCCGCCGGTCAGGTGCTGGCGGCGGGCCGCCCGGCCGGGGATTACGACCGACGGGAGTTTGCCCGGTTTGCCTCGCTGATGCCCCAGGTGCGGGACGTGCCTGCCATCACGGTGGAAAGCCTTGTGGCCCACGGGCGGTTTCCCTATCTGGGCCTTTCCCGCCGCATGCGCCCGGAGGACCGGCAGAAGGTGGCCGAGGCCATGCGGGCTGCCGGAGTGGAGGACTGGCGCGGTCGGGATCTGCGGGAGCTTTCCGGCGGCGAGCGACAGCGGGCCTACATCGCCATGGCACTGGCGCAGGACACACAGGTCATCCTGCTGGACGAACCCACCACTTATCTGGACCTGGGGGTTCAGTTCGAAATCCTGAGCCTGCTGCAGCGGCTGAACGAGCAGGGTAAGACCATCGTGATGGTGCTGCACGATCTGGCGCAGGCGCTGCGGGTGAGCCACCATATCGCCCTGATGGAAGCCGGGCAGCTGGTGGCCTTTGAAACGCCGGAGCAGATGTTCCGCTCCGGCCGCATCGACCGGGTGTTCGGTGTGCGCGGCCACCGGGACGAAGCGGGGGAATATTACTTTACCCCCGCAAACAAGTGAATCTCTGCGCCTGCTGCGGGCGCAGCCCGTATTCGGGGCAGCTTTTGTGACTTTGTCAGTTGCAAAAGCTGCCCCGAAAGGCGTAATATAAAAGTATAAATTTCAAAGCGCGGTCGAACCGGGGCCCTTGCCTGCCTGCGGACGACCGTTTCTTTGCGTAAAAGAGGTTGGAGAAAAATGAAGATCGCAGTTACTTATGAAAACGGCAATGTATTCCAGCATTTCGGCCACACCGAGCAGTTCAAGCTGTATCAGGTGGAGGGTAAGCAGATTACCGGCAGCCAGGTGGTGGACACCAACGGCCAGGGCCACGGCGCGCTGGCGGGCTTTCTGCAGGCTCAGGGCGTGCAGGTGCTGATCTGCGGCGGCATCGGCGGCGGCGCACGTCAGGCGCTGGCGCAGGCGGGCATCGCGGTGTATGCGGGCGCGGCCGGCAGCACCGATGCGGCGGTGGAGCAGCTGCTGCAGGGCACTCTGCCCCAGAACGGGGACGTGACCTGCAATCACCACCATGAGGAAGGTGAAGGCCACGACTGCGGCAGCCACGGCGCTTCTCACAGCTGCGGCGGTCACTGCCACGGCTGATCCGTCAGGCGTTTTGAGAGAGCAGGAGGAAATGCAATGAAGGTATTGATTCTGGGCGGCGTTGCCGCCGGTACCAAGGCCGCTGCCAAGATCAAACGGCAGGACCAGTCCGCGGATGTGACCATTCTGGTCAAGGACCGGGACATCTCCTATGCGGGCTGCGGCCTGCCCTACTATGTGGGCGGCCTGATCGAAACCCGTGGCGAGCTGATTGTGAACACCCCGCAGAAGTACACCGCCCTCACCGGGGCCAGGGTGCTCACCGGCCGGGAGGCCGTGGGCCTGAACGCGGCGGCCAAAACCGTGACTGCCAAAAACCTGACCAGCGGGGAAACCGAGACCTACGAATACGATTCTCTGATCATCGCCACCGGTGCATCCAGCGTGATTCCGCCCATCGAGGGCGCGGCCCAGCAGGGCGTGTTCAAGCTGCGCACCCCGGACGACGCCATTGCCCTGCGCGGCTATCTGGAGCAGAACACCGCGAAAAAGGCTGTGGTCATCGGCGGCGGCTTCATTGGTCTGGAGGCTGCGGAAAATCTGCTGGCCCAGGGCCTGAGTGTGACCGTGATCGACGTGGCGGGCCAGATCATGCCCGGCGTGCTGGATGCGGAAATGGCGGACTTTGCCCGCAAGAAGCTGCAGGCCGCCGGTATCCGGGTGATGACCGGCACCGCGGCCCAGGCCATTCTGGGCGATGGTCGGGTCACCGCCGTGAAAACCGAAGCGGGCACCCTGCCTGCCGATGTTGTGGTGGTGAGCGCGGGCATCCGACCCAACACCGCATTTCTGGAGGGCAGCGGCCTGGAGATGGTCAAGGGTACCATCCCGGTGGATGGCCAGCTGCGCACCAACCTGCCGGACGTGTACGCCGCCGGCGACTGCGCTCTGGTGACCAACCGGCTCACCGGCGCGGCCCAGTGGTCGCCCATGGGCTCCTCCGCCAACATGGAAGGCCGCACGCTGGCGCTGGCTTTGACCGGCGAGAACAAGCGTTACCCCGGCGTGCTGGGCACCGGTGTGGTCAAGCTGCCCGGCCTGAACTGCGGCCGCACCGGCCTGACCGAGGCTGCCGCCCGTCAGGCGGGCTACGACGTGGCCACCGCCCTGATGGTCAGCGACGACAAGGCCCATTATTACCCGGATTCCGCCTGGTTTGCCACCAAGCTCATCGCGGACAAGGCAACCCACAAGCTGCTGGGCATTCAGGTGCTGGGCCCCGGCGCGGTGGACAAGATGGTGGACATCGCGGTGACCGGCATCTCCATGGGTGCCGCGCTGGAGGACTTTGACAATCTGGATCTGGCCTACGCGCCGCCCTTCTCCACCGCCATCCATCCCTTTGTGCAGGCGGTGTATCTGCTGGAAAACAAGCTGGAGGGTAAGATCAACAGCATCACCCCCGCCGAGTATCAGGCGGGCGCGGCCAAGGGCTATCGGGTGGTGGATGCCGCCCCGGCCCCCGCGGTTCACGGCGCAACCTTCGTGCAGCTGGAAACTCTGAACGGCCCGGTGGAGGGTCTGGATAAGGACGACAAACTGCTGATCGTGTGCAGCAAGGGTAAGCGCGCCTACTTCATGCAGAACCGGCTGCGCAGCTACGGCTATACCAACACACTGGTGCTGGAAGGTGCCACCTTCTTCAACGACGTGCGGGTGGAAACCGTGGGCGCAAAGGTATCGCCCGCCGAGGTCACCCGGGTGAAGGCTCTGGGCTTTTTGTGGGACAAACGTACCCCGGACAAGTTCAACGGCCGTGTGATCACCCGCAACGGCAAGCTCACCGCCGCCGAGCAGATGGTGGTGGCTCAGGCCGCCGAGAAGTTCGGCAGCGGCGAGGTGACCATGACCAGCCGCCTGACGCTGGAGATTCAGGGCGTGCCCTTCGCCAACATCGAGCCCCTGCGGGAGTTCCTGCTGAACGCCGGCCTGGAAATGGGCGGCACCGGCAGCAAGGTGCGCCCGGTGGTTTCCTGCAAGGGTACCACCTGCCAGTACGGCCTGATCGACACCTTTGATCTGTCTCAGGAGATTCACGAGCGGTTCTATAAGGGCTACCATGAGGTCAAGCTGCCCCACAAGTTCAAGATCGCCGTGGGCGGCTGCCCCAACAACTGTGTCAAGCCGGATCTGAACGATCTGGGCGTGATCGGTCAGCGCATTCCCCAGATTCAGCTGGACAAGTGCCGCGGCTGCAAGGTCTGCCAGATCGAGGAAACCTGCCCCCTCAACGTGGCAAAGATGGAGAACGGCAAGATTCACATCGACCCCGAGGCCTGCAACCACTGCGGCCGCTGCGTGGGCAAGTGCCCCTTCAAGGCGGTGGAGGACCACATCGACGGTTACCGCATCTACATCGGCGGCCGCTGGGGCAAGAAGGTGGCTCAGGGCCGTTATCTGGACAAGGTGTTCACTGACCGGCAGGAAGTGCTGGATGTGATCGAAAAGGCCATTCTGCTGTTCCGTGAACAGGGCATCACCGGCGAGCGCTTTGCCGACACCGTGGCCCGCATCGGCTTTGAAGAGGTGCAGCGCCAGCTGCTGGACAACCAGCTTCTGGCCCGCAAGCAGGAAAATCTGGCGGCTCAGAAGCACATGAAGGGCGGCGCCACCTGCTGATCGGGCAGGGGAGTTTTTCGCTTTCGACACACACTGAACAAACGGCGCATCCCGGTTCCGGGGTGCGCCGTTTTGGTGTAAAAGTTGTAAAAAATGGAGAAAAGACGCATAAATTGGCTGGATTCTCTTGACTTTGAACACCGTTCGCGCGATGATATACAGGTAACATTGTGTCAATTTTATGACCAGAATCAGCTTGCGGCCCGGCTCGGCCCCCCTTCTTTCGGGCGGCGGACGGCAAATCAATACAAAGGTGTGTGAAACATGAAACTGTTATCGATCGCAGTGCCCTGCTTCAACTCGCAGAACTATATGCGCCATTGCGTGGATACTCTGCTCACCGGCGGCGATGAGGTGGAGATCCTGATCGTGAACGACGGCTCCAAGGACGATACCGCCGCCATCGCGGATGAATACGAACGGCTGTACCCCGGCATTGTGCGTGCGGTACATCAGGAGAACGGCGGTCACGGTGCGGCGGTAATGGCCGGACTGAAGAACGCTCAGGGCCGTTACTTCAAGGTTGTGGACAGCGACGACTGGGTGGACGAGGAAGCCTATGCCAAGATTCTGTGCGCCTTGCGTAATTTTGTGCACGGTGGCCAGGAAGTGGATCTGGTGGTGAGCAACTTTGTATACGATAAGGTGGGCGCCCGCCATAAAAAGGTGATGAGCTACGCCAACGCCCTGCCTGAGGAACAGGTGATCGGCTGGGATCAGGTGGGCCGCTTCCACAAGGGCCAGTACATCCTGATGCACTCGGTGATCTATCGCACCCAGCTGCTGATCGACAGCGGCCTGGATCTGCCCCGCCACACCTTCTATGTGGATAACCTGTTTGTGTATGTTCCCATGCAGTGTGTGAAGAGCATCTACTACATCAACGTGGATTTCTACCATTACTTCATTGGCCGGGACGACCAGTCCGTGAACGAGAGCGTGATGATCAAGCGCATTGATCAGCAGATCAAGGTAAACAAGCTGATGTTAAAGCAGGTACGCCTGCAGGGCATCAAGAACACCCGCCTGCGCCAGTATCTGTATAATTATCTGGAAATCATCACGGTGGTTTCCTCCATTCTGATGATCCGCAGCGGTACTGCCGAGAATCTGGCCAAAAAGCAGGAGCTGTGGGATTACATCAAGGCGAACGATCCCTGGGCGTACTATCGTCTGCGCCGGGGCATCATGGGGCAGGCCATGAACTGGAACAGCCCGGTGGGCCGTGCTTTTGCGGTGACCGCCTACAAGATCAGCCAGAAGATCTTCGGCTTCAACTGAGCCATTTGAAAACGTAGTTCAACTCCCCTGAAGCAATGCTTTGGGGGAGTTGTTTTCAGGGCACGCCGGCACCTGTTTTGTTAAAGCGAGCGAACCAGTGGAAAAACTGGATGGACGGTTGTAGTAGATAACTTTGTGTGTTACAATAAAAATGGGTTGTTTTGAGTATTTCTTTTTAAACTTTAGAAAGCGAGGTGTACGGATGAACCCGGTTTTGAAATATCGTGGAGGAAAATCGAGGGAAATTCCTCGCTTTCTTCAATATATACCAAATGATTTTAACCGCTATATTGAGCCTTTTTTTGGCGGTGGAGCTGTTTTCTTTTATCTTGAGCCCGATAATTCGATTATCAATGATGCAAATACCAGGTTGATGACGTTTTATCAGCAGTTGCGAGACAACTATTCAACTATGCGCACACAACTTGATACGCTTCAACAATTATACGAGGTCAACCAGGCAGAATACAAGAGATTAAAAGCGCTGACTCCTGACGAGAGGGTTCCTAACGCAAACGAAGCATTATATTATCGTATGAGGGAGTTGTTTAACCATCCTGACAATACCTTTTTAGATGGATCCGTATATTTCTTCATTAACAAAACGGCATATTCTGGTATGATTCGGTATAATAACAGCGGAGAATACAATGTTCCGTTTGGCCGTTATCCTAATTTAAATACCAAATTAGTAACGAGACAGCATAGCGAGTTGCTGCAAAGAGCAGAACTGTTTAATCTTGATTACAATGATATATTCGATATGGCAACAGCAGATGATTTTATCTTCCTTGATCCGCCGTATGACTGCGTGTTCAATGATTATGGCAATATCGATATGATGAACGGTTTCGATGAGGCAGAACATAGGCGTTTGGCTGCTGATTTTAGAAATTTGCCGTGTCGTGCTCTGATGGTAATAGGAAAAACGCCCTTAACGGAAGAGCTATATGGAGAGTATATATTTGATGAGTATTATAAAAACTATTCGGTTAATATAAAAAATCGGTTTAAAAACGATAAAATGCATATTATTGTTAAAAATTATTAACGGGAGATGTCGTTGTGGCAAGAATTGATAATAAACTGCTGTTCTTTACTACTTCGCCTAGGACACCTGCCAAGATGATTCCAGAAATAAAACTTTTAGCTGAAAAGTTTTCAGGAAACCAGTGGAATCAATTCACCCAAGAGAAATTTGTGGACGAATTGGCCCAAAGTGATTTCTTTGAAGGAAAAGGATCACCTTTCGACAAGGCGTTTAGCGCAAGAGATCGAATCAATCGAGCGCCAAAGGCTTTAGGGTTTGTTGATCTGAATCCCTGTGTGGCATTAACTGAAGCAGGGCATTTTTTTATTTATGGAAAACGCCCACAGGAGATATTTTTACGGCAGTTATTGAAATTTCAGCTGCCTTCTCCATATCACTCCGAGAACAGAAATATTGCAGGAACTTTTCATATTCGGCCCTATCTGGAAATTTTACGCCTGGTTCGGGAATTGGAATATATCACTTTTGATGAATTCAAAATATTTGCTGTTCAAATGACAGACTATCACAGATTTGAAGCGATAAGAGATTCCGTTTTGCAATTCAGAGAGGAAAAATCTCGAAACAGAGGGCAATATAAGCGTTTTGTCAATCATATATGGGAAGGAGCAATATTAGAAATACACAAAGACAGGATTGCGGCCGGAAAAACAAGAACAAGAGAAACGCACGATGCCAGCCTAAAAAAATTTGTTGCTACGCAAAAAAGCAATATGAGAGATTATGCGGATGCCTGTTTTCGATATTTGAGATATACCGGGCTAATCTCTATTTCACACAAAAATCGATCCATATCAATTTTTGATGACAAAATTGTTGAAGTGGATTTTATTCTTTCGACAGTACCGCGCGATCCGGTTTGTGTTAATGACCTGAATGCCTATAAAAGATATCTGTTTTCTGCTAATTTGCCTGCTCTCTATACAGACAATAAAGCCAATATTGTTGATGTACTTATGCGGATTGGTTCCTTTACAAGAAGGGAGCTAGCAGGCAAAACTCTTGAGGAGCTAAAGGATTTACGCGATGATATCGTTCAGCGGCACAAAGATGCTGTTATCAATAAGCAAGTTGCCGAGATAAAGTCGTATGCTCTATATTCAGAAATTATAGACACATTCAATGAAATTATTGCCGATGAATATTATGACGCCCCCTTAATGCTTGAATATAACACATGGCGGGCGATGACAATGCTTGATGGCGGAAATATCAAAGGCAACTTTAATTTTGATGATGCAGGGCAACCGCTGTCTACCGCGGCTGGAAATATGCCGGATATTGAATGTGACTATGATGATTTTGCCTTATCTGTAGAAGTGACGTTACAGTCCGGGCAACGTCAGTACGAATCTGAGGGAGAGCCTGTTGCACGACATTACGGACAATTGAAAAAGAGAAGTGGAAAAGAAACCTACTGCCTCTTTATTGCCCCGACAATCAACGCAGCAACTTTAGCGCATTTTTATGGATTAAACCATCTTTCGATTGCGTTGTATGGTGGGAAGTCTAAGATTATCCCCTTGGAATTAGACCAGTTTATGCGCCTTATTGAAAATGCGTACAGTTATGAAACTCAACCAGAGCCAAAAGATATTCGACGTTTTCTCGATTACGCCATTATGTTGTGTGAAAAAGCAACAGATGAAAACAATTGGCGTTCTGGTATTCAAGCGTGTGTTGATCTGTGGCTGGCATCATAAAAAAGAGGTTCCGCCAGGAAAGCCAGTCAGAACGATACAGAGAACAGCCTTGTTTATTTTAGCAACCCAGACAATTATGCCCACTCGTTGAACGCAAGGGTATGATTGTCTGGGTTGCTTTTTTACGTTAGCGGATGAAATCAGAACGTCGGAGTGGTATAATGAAGCAAAACGACGAAAAGGGGCGTGCCGCAGATGATGCAGGATACCATAAAGATCATGAAGGAGCAGGTACAGACGCGGGGGCTGTATCAGATCGTCAAAGAGGTGAGCAGCTTCCACCGTATCCAGGCCAGCGGCGGCTTCCGGGCCGCGGCCAACTGGTGCTGCGACTGGCTGAACAGCCGGGGCGTGCAGGCACAGGTGCTCCATTATCCGGCCCCGGCGGGCGGCTACGCGGGCAGCTACCGGTTGTTCCAGGAATGGAACTGCACCGCGGGCTGGTGCCGCATTGCCGGGCCGAAGGGCTTTGTGCTGGCGGATTACTCGGTGGAGCCCATCTCGCTGATCCAGAAAAGCTGCGCCTGCGACTGGCGGGATGAAACGCTGGAGCTGGTGGAGATGACCGAGGGCTGCGAAGAATCCGCTTACCAGAGCTGGAATCTGGAGGGCAAGGTGCTGTTTACCCATCAGCACATCAACAAATTCAGCTGGGCCATCCAGAAACGGGGCGCACTGGGCATTGTGTCGGACTATCTGAACGAGACGCCCCATGTGCGCACCCCGGAGGAGTTGCTGGATGCGCTGAACTACACCTCCTTCTGGTGGGAGCATAC
The DNA here is from genome assembly GCF_964241245.1 of Allofournierella massiliensis. Lineage (NCBI taxonomy): Bacteria > Bacillati > Bacillota > Clostridia > Eubacteriales > Oscillospiraceae > Allofournierella > Allofournierella massiliensis. Next base: position 90,523 of record NZ_CAXSWZ010000005.1, on the reverse strand, counting down.
CCCCGGCGAGCGGCAGGCCTTCGGGTTTGTGGTGTCGCCCCGCACCTCGCTGCGGCTGCAAAAGCTGTGCCACCAGAAGCGGCAGGCCTTTGAAAAAGGGGAGTGCGAAAGTCCTTATCTTTTGCTGAACGCCTATGTGGATGCCAGACTGGAAAACGGCACCAGCGAGGTGGTGGAAGCGGTTCTGCCCGGCGAAAGCGAGGAGAGCGTGCTGGTGTGTGCCCATCTGTGCCACCCCTGCGCCAGCGCCAACGACAATGCTTCCGGCGTGGCCGGGGCCATGACCCTGATGGCGGCTATCCACGCGGCCGTGGAGGCGGGCCAGCTGCCGCCGCTGCAAAAGACCATCCGCATGATTCTGGTGCCGGAGTTCACCGGTACTTACAATTACCTGAACGACGGGCGGGACAAAACCCTCTATACCGCGGGCATCAATCTGGACATGATCGGCGCCAAACAGGAAGACACCACCGGCCCCATCACCGTGACCGGCCTGCCCTTTGCCATGCCTGGCTTTGAGGGGGATCTGGCCACCCTGCTGTTGCAGGAGGTCAAGCAGGAGGTGAACAGCCGGGAGGATCTGCTGCTGCAGAACGTGCGCACCGACGCGGTGCCCTTCGGGCTGGGCAGCGACCACTTTATCCTGAGCGATCCGCAGGTGGGCATCCCCAGCATCATGCTGGGCCAGTGGCCGGACAAATACTACCACACCAGCGCCGATACCATCGAGCGAATGGACATGAACGTGCTCAAGTTTTCCACCGTGCTGGCGGCGGTGTATGCCTATACGTTGTGCAACCTGCAAAAGCGGGATGCCCGGCTGATTCTGAACCACCAGTGCACCCGGCTCATGGCCCGGATGGAGGGGATCACCCGGCGGGCCATGCTGGAGCACGGCGACCCGAAACAGCTGGCGGCCCAGCTGGGCGCGCTGAAGGAGTTTTACACCGAGGCAGCCCGGCGGCTGTGCCAGCAGGCGGGGCTGGATCCGGAAAAGCCGCTGGCAAGGCTGAACGCCCTGCTGCCCGGTCGGATGCAGTGGGCCGAGGAGGGGCCGGTGTACCGCCGCCTCTTTGGCGACCCGCTGGAATCGCTGGAAAAGCGGATGCTGGATGAGCCGGACAAGCTGACTCTGGTGCGGGAGTACGACCGCCGTTATGAAGCCGAGCCGGACAGGGAGATGCAGCAGGCACTGTGTGCCTATTACATCGACGGTGCGCGCAGCTGCGGCCGGGTGGCGGATCAGGTCATTGCCGAGCTGGGCGGCGGAAACCGGGCCATGCTGCTGGAGTATCAGCGGCTGCTGGCCGGGTGCGGTCTGCTGGAACGCGTTCAGTAACAGCGCAAAAGGGCATGCGGCGGGCGGGGAAAAGACCTCGTCCGCCGCTGTTTTTTGGGCGAAAAAAGCCGCTGAAAAAATCCTGAAAAAATTTTTAAAAAAGTGGTTGACAATTGCGGGAACTGTCTGTATAATATTAAAAGTCGCCACAAGGCAACGCAAAAGATGGCCCGGTAGTTCAGTTGGTTAGAACGCTAGCCTGTCACGCTAGAGGTCGTGGGTTCGAGCCCCATCCGGGTCGCCATCTTGCTGCTATAGCTCAGTCGGTAGAGCGCATCCTTGGTAAGGATGAGGTCAGCAGTTCAAATCTGCTTAGCAGCTCCATGGTCAAAGCCCTTCAAACGTTTCGTTTGAAGGGCTTTTTTGCTGCCTGCAAAACATGTCGTTGCGCGGCTGGCCCCTTTTGTGTTATACTGTGCTAAAATAAACACTGCGCAATCAAACCGGGCGAACAGCCCGTGGGAAAGGGAGAAAGACCACCATGCAAAAGCATCCGTTCATCAGCCTGGAACAGGCCCAGAGGATCATTGAGGACGTGCCCACGCCCTTTCATATCTACGACGAAAAAGGCATTCGGGAAAATGCCCGCCGCCTGAACGCGGCCTTCGCCTGGAACGAGGGCTATAAGGAATATTTTGCCGTGAAGGCCACGCCCACCCCGGCGCTTTTAAAGATTCTGCAGGAGGAGGGCTGTGGGGTGGACTGCTCCACCTACACCGAGCTGCTGCTCAGTGAAGCCTGCGGTTTTACCGGTCAGGATGTGATGTTCTCCTCAAACGTGACCCCTGTGCAGGACATGAAAAAGGCCTGCCAGATGGGTGCTTACATCAACCTGGACGACTACACCCATGTGGAATTTCTGGATCGGGTGGCCGGTGTGCCGGAAACCGTGTTCTGCCGCTACAATCCGGGCGGCGTGTTCAGCATGGGCAACGACATTATGGACAACCCCGGCGAAGCCAAATACGGCATGACTGAAGAGCAGATGGCTTCCGCCTTCGAAAAGCTGATGAAGAAGGGGGCCAAACAGTTCGGCATCCATGCCTTCCTGGCCAGCAACACCACCAGCAATGATTATTACCCGGCGCTGGCCGAAATCCTGTTCCAGCTGGCGGTGCGGCTGAACAAGGCCACCGGCGCAAAGATCAAATTCATCAATCTATCCGGCGGCGTGGGTGTGGACTACCGCCCTGAGGAGCCCGCCAGCGACATTGCCGCCATCGGTGAAGGTGTGCGCAAAAAGTTCGAGGAGATTCTGGTGCCCGCCGGCATGGGCGATGTGTCCATCTTCACCGAGCTGGGCCGGTTCATGCTGGCCCCTTACGGCCATCTGGTGGCCACTGTGCTCCACGAAAAGCATATCCAGAAAAACTATCTGGGTCTGGATGCCTGCGCCGCCAATCTGATGCGTCCGGCCATGTACGGTGCGTACCACCACATCACCGTGCTGGGCAAGGAAAACGAGCCCTGCGACCATGTGTATGACGTGACCGGCGGTCTGTGCGAAAACAACGACAAATTCGCCATCGACCGGGCCCTGCCTGAGACCGGCATCGGTGACGTGCTGGTGATCCACGACACCGGCGCCCACGGCTTCTCCATGGGCTACAACTACAACGGCAAGCTGCGCAGCGCCGAGGTGCTGCTGCATGAGGACGGCAGCCACGAGGTGATCCGCCGGGCTGAGACCCCCATGGATTACTTCGCCACACTGGACAATACCCCCTTTTATCAGAAGCTCAGCGAGCTGTGTGAACAGGAATGACGGGAGAAGAAAGGCGGCAAAAATGTGATTGACAAGGCCGCTTTTCCGGGGGTATACTTAAGGGCGCCCGCCGAACAGCAAGGCGGGAAAATGGCCAACAGTGGGCCCAGCGGCCCACAGCGGAAAGGAAAAACGCTTTATGGAAAAACGCATCGCCATCTGCCCCGGCAGCTTTGATCCCATCACCAAGGGCCACCTGGACATCATCCGCCGGGCTTCGGGCCTGTTCGACGAGGTGATCGTGCTCATTCTGGTGAACTACGCCAAGAGCAACACCGCCTTTACCCCCGCCGAGCGGGTGGAGCTGGCCCGCCGGGTGACCAAAGACCTGCCCAACGTGCGGGTGGATTTCTTCGGCGGCCTGCTGGCGGACTACGCCTCCCATGTGGGGGCCTGTACCCTGATCAAGGGTCTGCGTGCGGTGAGCGATTTTGAATACGAATTCCAGATGGCGCTCACCAACAAGAAGCTCTGCCCCACACTGGAGACCATGTTCATGACCACCGACATTCAGTACATGTATCTTTCCTCCTCCATTGTGCGGGAGGTGGCCACCATGGGCGGTGATATTTCCGAGTTTGTCTGCCCGGAGATCATCGACGACATTCGCCGCCGTCTCGGGCCCAAGAACGACAAGAGCGAAGAAAACAAATAAACAAAAACGCAAAAAAGCAGCCCTCTGCACGGTGTTCCGGCAGAGGGCTGCTTTTTGTTTGTGTTGTCTGCTCTGGGGAGATTACTCCAGAATCTGGTCGATGAAGCCGCCGCCCAGAACCAGGCCGCCGCCGTAGAATACGGCGCTCTGACCGGGAGCGGGGGCGCGGGCAGGCTCTTCAAAGCGCACGGCGCCCTTGCCGTCGTAATGGCAGGACACGGGCTTGGAGGCGCTGCGGATCTTCACCAGATAATCCCCGGCGGGCAATTCGCCCCCGGCGGCGCAGCATACGTCACGCAGGGTCATGCCGGAGAAGAATTCCTCACCGGCCCAGCCCAGCTCCACGTCGCCGTTCTCCCGAATGGCCTTCACAAAGGCGGGCTTGCCCAGTGCAAGGCCCAGACCCTTGCGCTGGCCCAGGGTGTAGTGCATTACGCCCTTGTGGGGGCCAAGATCCTGCCCGTCCGGCGCGATGAAACGGCCGGCCTTGTCCGCAAGGCCCCGGCCCCGGATGAAGGCGGCGTAGTCGCCGTCCGGAATGAAGCAGATTTCCATGCTGTCCGGGCTGTCGGCGCAGGGCAGGCCCAGATCGCGGGCAATCTGGCGGATGTCCTCCTTCTCAAACTCTCCCAGCGGCAGGCACAGCCGGGCCAGAATATCCTGCCCCAGGCGGTAGAGCATGTAGCTCTGGTCCCGGGCCACGCTGGCGGGCTGGGCGATGTGGTACTGGCCGGCGGCGGTCTGCTCCACACGGGCGTAGTGGCCGGTGGCGATGAAGGGGATGCCCAGCTCGTCGGCCCGGGCGGCCAGCAGCTTGAACTTTACGGTGGGGTTGCACAGCACGCAGGGGTTGGGGGTGCGTCCGGCGCAGTAGGCCTGGCAGAAGGGCTCCACCACCTGGCGCTCGAACTCCTCGCCTGCCTCGATGACCTCCAGCGGAATGCCCAGAGCGGCGGCCGCCTTCCGGGCTTCCTCCACCGCCTTGTCGTGGGCGGGGGAGAAGCGGATCACCGCACCGGTTACCGCAAAGCCCTGCTCCCGCAGGATGTGCACGCATACCGCGGAGTCCACCCCGCCGGATACGCCCACCAGCACCTTGTCCTGCTTTTCAAAGGTGGAAAAATCGTTGCCGGGGAATAAAAGATCGCTCATAATTCGTTGCTCCTTTTTGTTGGAAGCAGCCGTCAGGTCTGGCGGCCGCCGTACTTCTTGCTCTGCTCCACGGCCAGCCGGTCGCAGCGTTCGTTCTCCGGGTGACCGGCATGGCCCTTGATCCATTTATAGTGGATCACATGCCCTTCACACAGCTCCAGCAGCCGACCCCACAGATCCGGGTTGAGGGCGGGGGATTTGTCGCTCTTTTTCCAGCCCCGGGCCCGCCAGCCCTTGGCCCAGCCCTTTTCCAGCCCGTCAATCACATATTTGGAATCGCTGCACAGGGTAATTTCACAGGGCTCCTTCAGCTGTTCCAGCGCCCGGATGAAGGCGGTGAGCTCCATGCGGTTGTTGGTGGTTTCGGCCTCGCCGCCGGAAAGCTCCTTTTCAAACTGTTTATAGCGCAGTACTGCGCCCCAGCCGCCGGGGCCGGGGTTACCGCTGCAGGCACCGTCGGTAAAGATTTCAATCTGTTTCATGCTGTCCTCCTGCCCGCGGGAAGGCGGGCTGTCTGTTCCGGGCACGGCTTTGTTTGGAAACCAATAGTCGGTCAATGCCCAATGGCACCATTATACCGGTTTTGCTCCCGGGCGGCAAGTGTAAGAGGGCATTGGTCGGACCATACTTGGGGCAACACCGCACATTTCAAAGCGGGTGCTTCCGGCGCGCTCCACCACCTGGAATTGTGCGGGATTGCCCCGGAAAAGCCCTGCCCGCATTATTTTGCCCTGCCTGCTCCGCTTTGTTGACAGAAAGCATACAAAGAGGGTATAATAAAACTAACTTTAGGTTGGAGAAGTTTGCCAACCTTGGCCGAGCAGCGGCCCGTCGCCGCCGCTCTGTGTGCGTGATCCGTCCGGGGCCCGGTCGCATTGAACAAATGGACCTGTCGTGCCCAACACCACAAGCATTTCAAACTGAACCATCGTGCGCCCGGCCGTTTTCGCATCGTAACGGGAAACGGGTTTTTCCGGCGTACGCAATTTTACGGAGGAGATCTATGACTCAACAGAAAAACACGAAGGAAAAAGAGCCCAAAAAACCGCGCGCTGCCCATAAGCCGGCCGCGCCCAAAGCCGAGAATGCCGGCACGCAGCAGCCTGCTCAGCGCCGCCGCCCCTTCTATTCCCGGGGCCGCAAGCCTGCTGCCAAAAATCACAATAAGCAGGAAGAGGCTGTGCCGGTGCACATTATTCCTCTGGGCGGTCTGGGTGAAGTGGGCAAAAACATCACCCTGTATGAGTGCCAGGGAGACATGCTCATCGTGGACTGCGGCCTGGTTTTTCCGGACAGCGACATGTTCGGCATCGACCTGGTTATTCCGGACTTCACCTATGTGGTGCAGAACAAGGATAAGATCAAGGGCGTGGTAATCACCCACGGCCATGAGGACCACATCGGCGCGCTGCCCTACCTGCTCAAGCAGGTGAACCTGCCCATCTATGCCACCAAGCTGACCATCGGCCTGATCAAGAACAAGCTGGAAGAGCACAATCTGCTGGGCCGCACCAAGCTGGTGGAGATTCATCCCCGCCACAAGTTCAAGCTGGGCTGCTTTACCATCGAGCCCATCCATGTGAACCACTCCATCCCGGATGCGGTGGCTCTGGCCATCGACTGCCCGGCGGGCGTGATCATTCAGACCGGCGACTTCAAGATTGACTATACCCCGCTGTCCGCCGGGCCCACCGATCTGGTGACCATTGCGGAATACGGCAAAAAGGGTGTGCTGGCCCTGCTGAGCGATTCCACCAACGCCGAGCGGCCGGGCTTTACCGCCACCGAGCACAAGGTGGCCGACAGCTTTGCCAACCTGTTCCGCCGGGCGGACAAACAGCGCATCATCATTGCAACCTTTGCTTCCAACATCTACCGTGTACAGCAGATCATTGATCTGGCGGTGGAAAACGGCCGCAAGGTGGCGGTGTCCGGCCGGAGCATGGCCAACAACACCCAGATGGCGCTGGAGCTGGGCTATCTGCATGCGCCGGAGGGCGTGCTCATTGATCTGGAGCAGATCAACAAGTACCCGCCGGAGCAGATCGTGCTGATCACCACCGGCAGCCAGGGCGAGCCGCTGAGCGCTTTGTCCCGCATGGCCAGCGCCAGCCACCGGAATGTGCGCGTGGGCCCCGGCGACTTCATCATCATCTCCGCCACCCCCATCCCCGGCAATGAAAAGATGGTCACCAAGGTGGTGAACGGTCTGTTACTGCTGGGCGCGGAGGTTATTTACGAATCCATGTACGATGTGCATGTGTCCGGCCACGCCTGCCAGGAGGAGCAGAAGCTGATGCTCACGCTGGCGGCGCCCAAATACTTCCTGCCGGTGCACGGCGAGTACAAGCAGCTGAAAAAGCATGCAATCACCGCCGAAAAGCTGGGCATTCCCCCCAAGAACATCCACATCGCCGAGATCGGGCAGGACATCATCCTCTCGGCCGACAGCCTTTCCACCGGTGAGCCGGTGCCTGCCGGCGCCGTAATGGTGGACGGTCTGGGCGTGGGCGACGTGGGCAACGTGGTTCTGCGGGACCGCCGTCATCTGTCCGAGGACGGTCTGGTCATCGTGGTGGCCACGGTCAACTCCCGCACCGGTCAGGTAATGGCCGGGCCGGATCTGGTTTCCCGCGGCTTTGTGTATGTGCGCGAGAGCGAGCAGCTGATGGACGAAGCCCGCCGGCTGGTGAGCCAGTGCTTCGAGCGGTGCGCCGCAGAAAATGTGCGCGACTGGAACAGCGTAAAGACCCGCGTGCGGGAGACACTGTCTTCTTATATCTACCGCAAGACCAAGCGCAGCCCCATGATCCTGCCCATCCTCATGGAGGTCTGACCCCAAACGCAAAGGAGGCTGTTGGGCCATGGATCTGAAACCACGTTTCACACTGGAGGTCTACACCGCCGGGCTTCTGGTTTTGAGCACGCTGCTCACCGTTCTGGTGGGCCTGCTGGAACCCCGGCTGCTGTGGGTGCTGATCCCGCTGCTGGCCGTTCTGGTTCTGGTGCTGTTTTTCCTTGCAGGGCGGCTGCGCCGGGGTCTTGCCCGGGCGCTGCAGTGCGAGAGCTTTGAAAACAGCCAGGTACAGCTGAGTCTGGGCGCCACGGCGCTGCCGGTGGCCCTGCTCAGCGGCAAGACTCTTGTGTGGTACAACAGTGCCTTCCGCCAGCGCATTCTGGCAGACGAGGATCGTCTGCTTGCTCCGGTGGGCAAGGTGCTCTGCGGGCTGGATCTGCACCAGTGCAGCGAGCCCGCCGGCCAGGTGCTGGAGCACGAGGGCCGCAAATACAATATTTTTGCGTCGGTCACCTCCGGGCGCGAGGCACTCACGGTGCTGTATCTGGTGGACGAGACCGACCTGCGCCAGCGGGCGGCGGAATACGACGCCACCCGCCCGGCCTATATGATCATCGAGATAGACGCCTACGCCGAACAGCTGGCCGAGCTGAAGGACTCGGAAAAGGCCCGGGTGCTGGAAGGCATCAACCGGGTGCTGGAGAACTACATCGGCCGCACCACCGGCTTTTTGCAGCGGGTGAGCAACGCCCGCTACATAGCGGTGGTGGAGGAGCGCCACATGAAGGAAATGGTGGCGGCTAAGTTCGATGTGCTGGATAAGATCCGTGCGCTGGAAGGCGAAGTGAACGTGACGCTGTCCATTGGCGTAGGCCGGGGCGGCGACACCCTGCGCCAGTGCGAGGAGATGGCCCGCCAGTCGCTGGACATGGCCCTTGGCCGGGGCGGCGATCAGGCGGCAGTGAAAACCCCCGAGGGCTTTGCCTTCTACGGCGGTGTGTCCCGCAGTGTGGAAAAGCGCAGTCGGGTAAAGAGCCGCATCGTGGCCAAGGCCCTGTGCGACCTGATCCGTCAGGCGGACAGTGTGCTCATCATGGGTCACCGGATGAGCGATCTGGACTGCGTGGGCGCGGCCGTCGGCGTGCTGCGCATCTGCAAGGCGCTGGACGCGCCGGCTGCCATCGTGGTGCGGCGGGATGCCACACTGGCCCAGAGCGTGCTGGACGAATTCCAGGCCGCGGGCCTGGGCGAGGACTTCATCTCGCCGGAAGTGGCGCTGGACGGCATGACCGACAATACCCTGCTGCTGGTGGTGGACACCCACATCAAGGGCCTGCTGGAAAGCGGCGATGTGTATCGCAAATGCCGCCAGGTGGCGGTGATCGACCACCACCGCAAGGCCGTGGGACACATCGACAACGCGGTGCTGTTCTTCCACGAGCCCTATGCTTCCTCCACCTGTGAGCTGGTGAGCGAGCTTTTGCAGTATGTGGAGGCGGAAAATGCCCGCCCCACCGCGCTGGAAGCCGAGGCGCTGCTGGCCGGCATCATGCTGGATACCCGCAACTTCGGCATTCACACCGGCGTGCGCACCTTTGAGGCGGCGGCTTATCTGCGCCGTATGGGCGCCATGACCGAGCGGGTGAAGCTGCTGTTTAACTCCAGCCTGCAGGAATACACCGCCAAGTCCAATCTGGTGGAAAACGCCGATATTTATATGGGCTGTGCGGTGTCGGTATCCGGCGAGCTTCCGCCGGACATGGCGGTTGCGGTGCCTCAGGCGGCCAACGATCTGCTCACCATCCAGGGGGTGGGAGCCAGCTTTGTGGCCGTGCAGCAGGGCAATGGGGTAAACATCTCCGCCCGCAGCATGGGCGCCGTGAACGTGCAGGTCATCATGGAGCAGCTGGGCGGCGGCGGTCATCTGACCATGGCCGGTGCCCAGATGAAGGATACCACCATCGACGAAGCCGAAAAGCGCATCCGTCAGGCCATTGCCCGCTACCGGCAGGAGCAGGCCGAGGAAGAGGGGCGCTCCGGCAAGAAACGATAAACCCGGCCCCGCGGCCGGCCAAAATACGCGGCGCCTGCAAGCGGGTGCCGCGCACATAAGGAGAGAGATACCAATGAAGGTTATTCTGAAGCAGGATGTGAAGAACATCGGCAAAAAGGATGAAATCCACGAAGTGTCGGACGGCTACGCCCGCAACTTCCTGTTCCCTCGCGGCCTGGCCGCCGAGGCGGACGCCACCGCACTGAATCTGGTGCGCACCAAGAACGAAGCCAAGGAGCATCATGCTGCCGAGGCCCTGGCTGCTGCCCAGCAGCTGGCCGCCACCATCAAGGACAAGACCGTTGTGATCAAGAGCAAGGGCAACGGCGGCCGCCTGTTCGGCAAGATCACCTCCAAGGAGGTGGCCCAGCACCTGAGCCAGATGGTGGGCACCGAGATCGACAAGCGCAAGGTGGAACTGGAGCGGGACATCAAGGAGTTCGGCACCACCAACGCCACTGTGAAGCTGCACCCCGGCGTGACCAGCACCTTCAAGGTGAAGGTTGAGGAGCAGTAAAAAGCGGAACCGCTGCGCCCAGTGGGGCGGTCATGGGGAAGAATGGCCCCGAAGGCCGCGCCCGCTGGGCGCTGCTTGCTGAAAACAGCAAAGCAGGATGCACTCCATTCCATGTGGAGCGACGCTGACTGAAAAACCAACCGTAGCGAAAGGGAACGATGCCTGATGCAGGATACAAATTTTGAACTGGACAGCATGAATCTGGCCGAGCCGTATAATATGGAAGCGGAGCAGTCGGTGCTGGGCGCCGCTCTGCTGGACAGCGAACGGGTGATGCCCGCGCTGATCAATACCCTCAAGCCGGAAATGTTCTATTCCCGCCAGAACGCCGAGATCTTCAGCCAGATGGTGGAGCTGTATTCCGGCACCGAGCAGCTGGACGCGGTGACCCTGATCGACGCGGTGGCCTCCACCGGCGTGTTCGAGAGCATGGAGGCCGCCAAGGTCTACATTGCCCGTCTGGGCGAGGTGGTGCCCTCCATCAGCAACTTCGGCGCCTACGCCCGCATTGTGGAGGAGAAATACCTCACCCGTCAGGTGATGCAGCTGGCCCAGAACATCCTCAAGCAGTCCAGCGCCCAGCCGGACGCGGATATACTGCTGGAGAGTGTGGAGCAGCGACTGACCGACATCCGCTCCAACCAGAAGCGGGAGGAGCTGACCAAGCTGTCCGACGCGTTTCTGGAGACCATGGCCACCCTGCAGAAGATCGCGGGCCCCAACAAGGACAAATACGCCGGTATTCCCACCGGCTTTACCTATCTGGATTCCATCCTCACCGGTCTGGGCCGGTCCGACCTGATCATTCTGGCCGCCCGCCCCGGTATGGGCAAGACCAGCTTTGCGCTGAACATCGCCACCAACGTGGCCAAAAAGAGCCATATCCCTGTGGCCATCTTCAGCCTGGAAATGAGCAAGGAGCAGCTGACCAACCGTATCCTCTCCGCCGAGGCCGGCGTGGACAGCCACTCCTTCCGTTCCGGTGCGCTCAGCGGCAACGACTGGGACGATCTGGCCCACGCCATGGACGTGCTGCACGATGTGCCCATCTTCATGGACGATACCTCCGGCATCACCATTCCGGAGGTGAAGGCCAAGATCCGCAAGATCAATCAGGACCCGGAAAAGACCCCCATCGGACTGGTGGTTATCGACTACTTACAGCTGATGACCAGCGGCAAGCGCACCGAAAACCGTGTGCAGGAAATCAGTGATATTACCCGAAATCTGAAAATCATGGCCAAGGAGCTGAATGTGCCGGTCATCGCTTTGTCTCAGCTGTCCCGTGCGGCGGAAAAGAGCAGCGGCCGGTCCGACCACCGGCCCCAGCTGTCCGACCTGCGTGACTCCGGTTCCATCGAGCAGGACGCCGACATTGTACTGTTTTTGTACCGCGAGGGCTACTACACCTCCATGAGCGGCGAAAGCCTGGAGGAGAGCGATTCCAGCACCGCCGAGTGCATCATTGCCAAGAACCGTCACGGTGAGACCGGCAAGGTGGATCTGGGCTGGGATGGCGCACACACCCGTTTCGTGAACGTGGATTACAACCATGCGGGATGAGCCGATGAGCGCCGCCGCCTTTGAGGAGCAGGTGCTGGAGAGCATCCGCAGCCGGAACATGCTTCAGCCCGGCGACCGGGTGATCGCGGCGGTGTCCGGCGGGGCGGATTCCATGGCCCTGCTGCGCTTTTTTCTGCGCCGGGGCCGGGAGCTGGGCATCACATTGGAAGCGGCCCATGTGAATCACGGCCTGCGGGACGCGGCAGAGAACGACGAGACCTTTGTGGCTGAATTTTGTACAAAAGAAGGCGTGTTGCTGCATTGCCATCATGCCGGCCGGCAGACCGAACGACGCAGCGAGGAGTGGGCAAGGCAGCTGCGCTATGCGTTTTTTGAGCAGCTGGCAAAAAAAGATCCGGCGGTGAAGATCGCCACCGCCCACACCCTTACCGACCAGGCGGAAACGCTACTGTTCCGGCTGGCCCGGGGAACCGGGCTGGCTGGCGCGGCGGGTATTCCGCCGGTGCGGGAGCCCTATATCCGGCCGCTGCTGGAGCTGCCACGAAATGCAACCGAGGATTATTGCCGGGCCACCGGCACTCCCTTTGTGCTGGACGAGACCAACGCAGACAGTGCGTATTCCCGCAATCGAATTCGCCATCAGGTGCTGCCCCAGCTGGAGCAGATCAACCCGGAAGCCCAGCGGGCACTGGGGGAATATTGCAGCAGAGCTCAGGGCTGGCTGCAATATTTTCGCCGTGAGGGGGAACACTTGCTGCAAACGGCCCGCTGCGGCGACGGCTGGAGCGCAAAGATCCTGCTGGAGGCGGACCCGGTGCTTCGGGCCGAGGCGCTGCGCTGTCTGGTGGAAGAAAAAGCCCCGCTGCGTCAGGCGGATCTGCCCAAGCTGGAGGCTCTGCTCGAAGGCCGCAGCCGGGCGGCTCAGCTGGCTGGCGGTGTGCGGATCGAGCGGTGTGCCGGCGTTCTGCGCTGGGCACAGAGCACCGAAGAGCAGCCGGATCCGCCCCGACTCGCCAGGCCGGGGGAATACCGCCTGCCCGGCGGCTATCGGCTGCGGCTGGAGCTGGCCGAGGGCGAAGAATGTGAACAAATCAAAAAATTTGCCGCGGGCCGGAAAAAGGGCTTAACCAATTGTGTGGATTATGATAGAATAAGGAGTAGTTTGTCTCTGCGTACCCGCCAGCCGGGCGACCGGTTCCATCCGGCGGGGCGCAGCGGTAGCAAGAGCCTGAAAAAATACTTCAACGAGGCGGGAATTCCCGGCGTACAGCGTGCGCTGGCGCCCCTTCTGGCCCAGGGCAGCCAGGTGATCTGGCTGTGGGGCGGTGGTGTGGCCCAGGGGTATGCCCCCACAGCTGCCACCAGCCGTATCCTGGTGATCCGTCCGTTGGAACCAACCAACAAGGAGCAGTGAACAAACAATGAGTCAGAGCAACGATATCCTGCAGGTATTACTCACCGAAGAACAGCTGAAAGCCAAGTGCGCCGAGATGGGCGCCCAGATCACCAAAGATTATCAGGGCAAGAACCTGCTGCTGGTCACCGTGCTGAAGGGCGCCGTGGTCTATCTGGCCGACCTGATGCGCTGCATCGATCTGCCCTGCGCCATCGACTTTATGGTGGTTTCCTCCTATGGCAGCGGCGTAAAGACCAGCGGCGTGGTGAAGATCGTGAAGGATCTGGATCAGGATCTGTCCGGCAAGGATATCCTGATTGTGGAGGACATTCTGGATTCCGGCATGACCCTGAGTTATCTGAAGGGGCTCCTGCAGGGCCGCAACCCTGCCAGCATCCGTATTGCCACCCTGCTGGATAAGCCCAGCCGCCGCAAGGTGGATCTGCAGGCGGACTATGTGGGCTACGAGGTGCCGGACGAGTTCGTGGTGGGCTATGGCCTGGACTACGACGAGCAGTACCGCAACCTGCCCTATGTGGGCATTCTGAAGCCCGAAGTATACACCAAATAACATGCGCACGGGGGCGCGAAGCAACGGCCGAAACGCGGCCGGGCCCCCGTGCGGAATAGGAGATGAAGTCTTTGCAGCGTAAACCAAAATTCAACGGCATGATCATCGTCGTGCTGCTGGCGCTGAGCGTGTTGGCCCTGAATCTGTGGAGCCTGATGAACACCTCCACCACTACCATGAGCTACTCCCGGGTGCTCAGCTACTTCCAGTCCCAGCAGGTGGTCGGTTTCGAGATGGACCTGAACACCGGCGACATCAAGCTGGCGCTGGTGGAGGGCAACGTGGAGCTGCCTTCTAACGCGGTGGATACCGGCAAGCAGCCTGCAGGCCGAGGCCAGCTGACCCAGGGCGGTATGTTTGATCTGATCCGCAGCCAGAGCCAGAGCACCACCGATGCCAAGGAAACTGTGGATCAGCTGCCCAGCGGTGAGGGCATCTGGCAGGTGGAATACCGCGTGCCCTATTTCAGCATCTTTTATGAAGAGGTGCAGCCTTACGTTCAGGCCTACAATGAGGCCCATCCCGATGCACCCATGTATCAGGATTACACCCCTGTGAAGAGCAGCGTGCCCGTGTGGGACATCATGATGATGGTGGTCATGGTGGGCAGCATGATCTTCATTTTCTATGTGATGTTCAAGGGCAACCAGGGCGGCAACATCATGAATGTGGGCCGCGCCAAGGTGAAGGACCAGAACGATGACAAGCGTAAGACCACCTTTGCCGATGTGGCCGGCGCGGACGAGGAAAAGGCCGAGCTGGAAGAGATTGTGCAGTTCCTCAAGAATCCCAGTCAGTTCAACAGTCTGGGTGCCCGCATCCCCCACGGCGTGCTGCTGGTGGGCCCTCCGGGTACCGGTAAAACCCTGCTGGCCCGTGCCTGCGCCGGTGAGGCGGGCGTGCCCTTCTACTCCATCTCCGGTTCCGATTTCGTGGAGATGTATGTGGGCGTGGGTGCTTCCCGTGTGCGTGATCTGTTCGACAAGGCGAAAAAGACCGCGCCCAGTATCATCTTCATCGATGAGATCGACGCGGTGGGCCGCCAGCGCGGCACCGGTCTGGGCGGCGGTCACGATGAACGCGAACAGACCCTGAACCAGATGCTGGTGGAGATGGACGGCTTCGGCGCAAACGAGGGCGTGATCGTAATCGCGGCCACCAACCGTGCCGACATTCTGGACCACGCACTGCTGCGCCCCGGCCGGTTCGACCGTCAGGTCTATGTGGGCCTGCCGGACGTGAAGGGCCGTGAGGAAATCCTGAAGGTTCACACCCGCAAAAAGCCGCTGGCTCCCGATGTGAACCTGAAAACCATTGCCCAGTCCACTGCCGGTTTCGCCGGTGCGGATCTGGAGAACCTGGTGAACGAGGCCGCGCTGCTGGCCGCACGCCGGGGCAAAAAGGCCATCACGGAGAAGGAAATCGAGGAAGCCTCCATCAAGGTGGTGGCCGGCCCCGAGAAGAAGAGCCGTGTGGTTACCGAAAAAGAGAAAAAGCTCACCGCATACCACGAGGCGGGCCATGCCATCACCAGCTGGTTCTGCCCCACCAACGACCCGGTGCATCAGATCAGCATCATTCCCCGCGGCCAGGCGGGCGGTTACACCATGTACCTGCCCGATAAGGACGCCAGCTATGTGACCAAGACCGCCATGCAGGAGCGCATTGTGAGCCTGCTGGGCGGCCGTGTGGCCGAGAGTCTGGTGCTGGAGGATATCTCCACTGGTGCTTCCAACGACCTGGAGCGCGCCACCCAGACCGCCCGCAGCATGGTCACCCGCTACGGCTTCTCCGAGCGGCTGGGCCCTGTGGTCTACGGTTCCGACCCGGAGGAAACCTTCCTGGGCCGTGATTTCAGCCAGGGCAAAGGCTATTCCGATTCCATCGCCGCCGAGATCGACAGCGAAATCCGCGACATTGTGGACGAAGCGTATGAACGAGCCCGCCGCATCCTCAGCGACAACATGGATAAGCTGCATGTGGTGGCCGCCGAGCTGATCAAGCGGGAGAAGCTGTCCGGCGAGGAGTTCAAGACCCTGATGGAGGGCGGCACCCTGCCGGAGGCAGAGCAGCCCGCCCAGCCCGCAGTGCCTGCTGAACCTGCCCAGCCCGCTGAGCCCGCACAGGCTGCAGAGCCCGCTCAGCCCGCGGAAATGGCAGAAACCGCCGAGCCGGTGGAGCCCATGCCGGAACAGCCGGACGAGGGCAGCAAGCCCGAAGGCTCTGTGTAACAGAAAAGGAGTGACGCTCTTATGGAAGAGAATTTCGACCTTTTGGCCCAATCCCGTGCAAACTATTACACCAAGGGCAGCCCCATCCAGTTTGTGAAGGTGGAGCTGCTGAAGGGCGACCAGAGCGGCGACATCGCGGTCTGTCTGTCCTTCAAAAATATTTCCAGCCAGCCGGTCACCGGCCTGCTGGTGGAGTTCAAGTGCAAGGATCGCACCGGCACCGTAGTCTGCCAGGATCGCTTTGAATATCAGGGCCTGAACGCGGCTGGCGGTCAGGTGTTCGGTTCGGATGATGCGGTTTACATCAGCCAGGCTCCGGTAGGCAGTGTGGAAGTGGATCTGATCGAGGCCTATATGGCCGACGGTACCGCGCAGGATCTGACTGGTTTTGTGCGTACCCGGCTGCCCGCGCCCAAAAAGTTGCCGGAGGATCTGGCCAAAAAGCTGAGCGAGCGCACCGGCAAGGAGGGGCTGCAGTTTGTGCCCCAGGTGCTGGATCAGGGCTGGTACTGCGCCTGCGGCGCCTTCCATCCCCGTGAGGAAAGCGGTGTGTGGTGCAGCGAGTGTGGCTCCGACCGGATTCTGTTGCAGAATACCCTGTCCAGCATGCTGCAGGCGGCGCAGACCGCCCAGCAGCCCGCGGCAGACCAACAGCCCACCCGCATGGTGCCCCCGGTTCGCCCGGAGGAGCCCACCCGGGCGGTGCCCCCGCTGCGCAGCCAGCCGGATCCCAGCTACGATGTGCCCCCACTGCATCCCGATGAGGAGGATGATGCGGATATGACTCTGGCCGATGACCGGGGCCATGCCCGCTACGCCGCCTCCCGCCTGGGCTTCCACGAACAGGATGCCTATGAGGACGAGGGCGGCTACGAAGAGGACTACGAGGATTACGATGACTACGACGGGGAGATGGACCCCCGGGACGTGATTGCGGAAAAGATCATCCGCTGGGCCCCACCCATCACCGCTGTGCTGTGCGCCATCGTGGCCCTGATCGGTTTCCTGCTGGCCTGATCGGCACGCTGAATCAATTTAAAAACAAAAGACCTTCCGCATTGCAACACGCAGGGCGGAAGGTCTTTCTTTCGCTGTGGAACCGGTTCAGTGCATGAACAGGCTGGCTCCCACGCAGTACAGCATGGCCAGCACCAGAACCACCCGGCCAAACTTCTGGCCGGCACGGTACCAGTCGCTGGGCTCGCCGCCGTCCACTTCCAGGCCGTGGCGCATCAGGAAGAAGAAGTTGGGGAAGCGGATGTCCACCGCAAGGCAGGCGGCCAGCAGCAGAAGAGGCAGCAGGAAAATGGGGGAGCCGAAGGTGTCGCATCGGTCCGATACCGCCCAGGTGTAGAGCTGACCGTAGCTGGGAAATTCCGGGGGCGGCTCTTGCGGGCCCACATGAATCTGTGCAATATCATCCATGTTAAAATTGCCCGCTTCATCGGTCAGCAGGTGCCAGTCCCCCATGGGGCTGGCCTGCCCGGAAAACGCCAGCGTGCCGTTTTCGTAGATCTGGGTGGAAAAGCCATCTGAGCCCAAAAGAATCCGGTAGTTGCGGGTCTCGCCGTTCAGTGTGAAGGAAAGTGCAGCCTCGCTTTCGCGCCGTTCCATCTGCAAAGTACAGGCGGCTCGATAGTCCTGCCCGGAAAACACCCCTGCCTGTTGCCGGGCCAGAAAGATTCCGTCGTACCAGTAGCCGGGGTGGAAGAGCGCCCGGAAATAAAGGGCCAGCAGCAGCGCAGCCAGCACAGCGCCGACGGCGAGAAGAGGCTTTTTGCGGCGGGTCATCCATTCGGGGATCGTCATGGGAAAACATCCTTTCACAGCAAAAATGGAAGGAGAAATATGCTCTGCCCTAACTATATCATGCCCGCCTTTTTCCCGCAAGGGCAGGGGCAGAGGCCGGGAAAACCGCCGCCCGCCTGCCCGCAAAAGGCCCGGCAATGCGGTTTGGCGCACGGTGCGCTCCTTGACATTTTCCGCCGGAGCGTGGTTAAATAATATGGTATGCAATCAAGAATGTGAGAAAATCCCCGGTGCGCGAGGGCCTGCCCCCGGCACAGACAGACGGGGACTACGGGGGCCAGGCGCCCCCAAAACCAACAGGAGGTAGAACAGGTTGGCCAAAAAACAGGAATATGGCAACGACAGTATTTCCAGCCTGAAGGGCGCGGATCGGGTGCGCAAACGCCCTGCCGTTATCTTTGGCTCGGACGGCGTGGAGGGCTGTGCCCATTCCATCTTCGAGATCCTTTCCAACTCCATCGACGAGGCCCGCGAAGGCTACGGCGAAAAGATCCTGCTCACCCGCTTTGCGGACGGAAGCATTCAGGTGGAGGACTTTGGCCGGGGTATCCCGGTGGACTATAACCCCAAGGAGCAGCGCTATAACTGGGAGCTGGTGTTCTGCGAGATGTATGCCGGCGGCAAATACTCCGCCGGTGAGGATAACTACGAGTATTCTCTGGGTCTGAACGGCCTGGGCCTGTGTGCCACCCAGTATGCCAGCGAATGGATGACCGCCGATATTTTCCGGGACGGCTTCCACTATCATCTGGATTTCAAGCAGGGTGAACCCGCCGGCGAGATGATCAAGGAGCCCTTTAAGGGCCGCCGCACCGGCAGTGTCATCCGCTGGAAGCCGGACACTCAGGTGTTCACCGATGTAAACGTGCCCACCGAATATTTCACCGATACCATGAAGCGGCAGGCGGTGGTCAACGCGGGTCTTGACCTGATCTTCGTGGATCAGACCGGACCGGAAAAGCAGACCACCGAATTCCGCTACGAAAAGGGCATTGAGGACTATGTGAACGAGACGGTGGGTCTGGACTACATCACTCCCACCCGTTACTGCGAGTCCACTGCCACTGGTCGGGATCGGGAGGACCAGCCGGACTACCGGGTGAAGATGAGCGCCGCCTTCTGCTTTTCCAACAAGGTGCAGATGCTGGAATACTACCACAACTCCAGCTGGCTGGAGCACGGCGGCAGTCCGGATCGTGCGGTGCGTACCGCCTTCGTGAACCAGATCGACAACTTCTTAAAGACCAAGGGCCTGTACAAGAAGAACGAAAGCAAGATCACCTTTGCCGATGTACAGGACTGCCTGGTGTATGTGTCCAGCACCTTCTCCACCCGCACCAGCTATGAGAACCAGACCAAGAAGGCCATCACCAACAAGTTCGTGGCCCAGGCCATGACCGAGTTCCTGAAGCACAATCTGGAGGTTTACTTCCTGGAGAATCCGGAAGAGGCCCAGAAAATCTGCCAGCAGGTGCTCATCAACAAGCAGAGCCGCGAGCACGCGGAAAAGACCCGTCAGAGCATCAAAAAGACGATGACCAGCCAGATCGACATCGCCAACCGGGTGCAGAAGTTCGTGGACTGCCGCACCAAGGACGTGAGCCGCCGCGAGCTGTACATCGTGGAGGGTGATTCCGCCATGGGCGCGGTCAAGACCAGCCGAGACTCCGAGTTCCAGGGCATTATGCCGGTGCGCGGCAAGATTCTGAACTGCCTGAAGGCGGACTATGACCGCATCTTCAAATCCGATGTTATCACTGACCTGATCAAGGTGCTGGGCTGTGGCGTGGAGTTGGGCGGCAAGGCCAAAAAGGACCTGGCCACCTTCAACCTGGAAAATCTGCGCTGGAACAAGGTGGTCATCTGTACCGATGCCGACGTGGACGGTTACCAGATCCGCACCCTGATTCTGACCATGCTCTACCGGCTCACTCCCACCCTGATCAACGAGGGCTATGTGTACATTGCCGAAAGCCCCCTGTACGAGATCAACACCAAAAACAAGACCTACTTTGCCTACACCGAGCCGGAAAAGGCGAACATCCTTTCCCGCATCGGCAAGGAGAAGTACACCATCCAGCGTTCCAAGGGCCTTGGTGAGAACGACCCGGAGATGATGTGGCTCACCACCATGAACCCGGAAAGCCGCCGTCTGATCAAGGTGAACCCGGAGGATGTGGAGCACACCGCCGCCGTGTTCGATCTGCTGCTGGGCGACAACCTGGCCGGCCGTAAGGAGCACATTGCCCAGCACGGTGTGGAATATCTGGACGATCTGGATCTTTCGTAAGGGGAGGAGAGAAGAGTTATGGCAAAAAAACAGACCAAACGAGCCACCCCTGCCCGGCCTCAGCTGGGCGATAACGTGGAGATTCTGGACGCGGGCGTTGTGATTCAGAGTCCCATCACCGAAACGCTGGAAAAGAACTACATGCCCTATGCCATGAGCGTGATCGTCTCCCGCGCATTGCCGGAGATCGACGGCTTCAAGCCCGCTCATCGCAAGCTGCTGTATACCATGTACGGCATGGGCCTTTTAAAGGGTGCGCGCACCAAGAGCGCTAACATCGTGGGCAGCACCATGCACCTGAACCCCCACGGCGACGCGGCCATTTATGAAACCATGGTGCGTATGGGCCGGGGCAACGAAAGCCTGCTGGTGCCTTTTGTGGATTCCAAGGGAAACTTTGGCAAGGCATACAGCCGGGACATGGCCTACGCCGCCAGCCGTTACACCGAGGCCAAGCTGGAAGCAGTGTGTGAGGAACTGTTCCGGGACATCGACAAGGATACCGTGGATTTTGTGCCCAATTACGACGGCACCACCACCGAGCCGACCCTGCTGCCGGTGACCTTCCCCACCATTCTGGCCAACAATACGCTGGGTATTGCTGTGGGCATGGCCTCCAACATCTGTTCCTTCAATCTGGCGGAGCTGTGCGAAACCACCGTGGCTTTGATGCGCCACCCGGACCACGACCTGCTCACCACCCTGCCTGCGCCGGACTTTGTGGGCGGCGGTGAGATTCTTTACAACGAGGCCGAGCTGCGCAAGATCTACGAGACCGGCCGCGGCAGCGTGCGGGTGCGCGCCCAGTACCGTTATGAAAAGGACGGCAACATGCTGGAGATCACCCGTATCCCTCCCACCACTACGGTGGAGGCGGTGATGGACAAGATCGCCGAGCTGGTCAAGACCGGCAAGATCAAGGAAATCAGCGACATGCGCGATGAGACCGATCTGAACGGTCTGAAGCTGACCATTGACCTGAAACGTGGTCAGGACCCGGACAAGCTGATGCAGAAACTGTTCCGCACCACTCCGCTGGAGGACAGCTTTGCCTGCAACTTTAACCTGCTCATCGGCGGCCAGCCCCGCGTGCTGGGCGTACGGCAGATTCTGAACGAGTGGGTGGCCTTTCGGGTGGAATGCGTGCGCCGCCGCACCTACCACGATCTGCAGGGCAAGCAGAAGCGTCTGCACCTTTTGAAGGGCCTGGAGGCCATCCTGCTGGACATCGACAAGGCCATCCGCATCGTGCGCGAGACCGAGGAGGACGCTGAGGTGGTGCCCAACCTGATGATCGGCTTCGGCATCGACGAGACCCAGGCGGAATATGTGGCGGAGATCAAGCTGCGCCACCTGAACCGGGAATACATCCTCAAGCGCACCCAGGAGATTGCGGATCTGGAGGCGGAGATTGCCCGCCTGGAGGAGATCCTCAAATCCGAGGCCAAGATCCGACGGATCATCATCGAAGAGCTGAACGCGGTGGCAAAAAAATACGGCCAGCCCCGCCGCTGCACGATTCTGTACGACGTGGAGACCGCAGATTCTGCCGCCGAGGAGGAGAGCCTGCCGGATTATCCGGTTACCGTGTTCTTCACCCGGGAGGGCTACTTCAAGAAGATCACGCCCCAGTCGCTGCGCATGAGCGGCGAGCAGAAACTCAAGGAAGGCGACGAGGTGGTGCAGCAGATCGAGACCCGCAACGACGCCTGGCTGCTGTTCTTCACCGACCAGCGGCAGGTGTACAAGTGCCGGGCGGCAGATTTTGCCGACACCAAAGCCAGCGTAATGGGCGAATTTGTGGCGGCAAGCCTTGGCATGGACGAGGGCGAGCAGCCGGTGTATATGGCGGTCACGCTGGATTACAGCGGCTACATGCTGTTTGCCTACGCCAACGGCAAGTTTGCCAAGATCGCCATGAACAGCTACGCCACCAAACAGAACCGGAAAAAGCTGCTCAAGGCTTACAGCGACAAGGAGCAGCTGGCCTGCATGGTGCAGCTGCCCGAGGAGACCGAGCTGGCTGTGCGCACCAGCGGCGGCCGCATGCTGCTGTCCCACACCACCCAGATTGCCGAAAAGCAGACCCGCGACACCGCGGGCGTGGCGGTGATCACCCTGAAAAAGAACCAGCACATCGAGTGGGTCAAGCCTGCCGGTGAACTGGAGCTGACCAACCCCCACCGTTACCGGGTGCGCAGCCTGCCTGCCGCAGGCGCGCTGGTGCGGGAAGAGGATGTGGCCGAGCAGCTGCAGCTGGGTCAGTAAAAAAACGGACCGAACCCTTGGGCAGCACCGCATGATTCCGGGCGATGCCCTGGTGTTTGCTGTGAATTGTGCGGCGTTGCCCTTGCATTTTGCGGGGCTGTGTGGTATCATCATACTTGCATATTAGCGCGTATAAAAAGCGGAGGAGCGTTTACACTATGAGTATCATCGAGATCATCAGCGGTGTCGTGCTGATTCTGGCCGCCATCGTGATCGTATTTTTGACCCTGTCCCAGGAGTCCAAGGGCCGCGGCCTGTCCGGCGCCATCGCCGGCGAGGGCGGCATGATGGAAGCCGGCCGTACCCGTGCCAAGGACGTGAAGCTCGCCAAGTACACCAAGATCGTGGGCATCGTTTTCTTTGTTGTCATGATTGCGGTCAGCGTTCTGAGCGTTATGAGCATGAACTAACAAGCAAAAGAGGGTCCGCACTGTGCGGGCCCTTTTTGTCTGTACATGGCCCTGCGCGAGGGGTGCGGGGCCCAGAGAGGGAGGGAAATGTCATGTCCATCCGATCCAAGATCCTGCGGGAACTGGAGAAAAAGCCCAGGCGGCTCAAGGAGCTGAAGGACAAGCTGGGCAACGACAAAAAGGTGCAGCAGACGGTGGAAGAACTGCAGAAAAAAGGCAAGATCCGCCAGAAGAGCGGCGCGTATTTTCTGGCCAGAGACACCAAGGCCGAGGGTACGCTGGAGTGCGTGCTGGTGAAGCTGGGGCCCAGCTTCGGCTTTGCCGCGCCGGAAAACGATCAGAAGGGCGATATCTTTATCCCTGGGCGGGCACTGTGCGGTGCACTGCCCGGCGACCGGGTGCTGGTGAAGCTGTTTGACAAGCCCAAGGTGCCCGGTTCCCGGGAGGGAGAGATTCTGGCGGTGGTGCAGCCCCGCAAAAACTTTGTGGGCACCATCGTGCGGGAAAAGGAGCGGCTGTATTTTCTGCCGGATGAATGCCCCTTTGTGCGCCTGGCGGTGAAAAAGAGCGCCGCGGGCGGCGCGTCGGACGGCGACAAGGCGGCGGTGGAGCTGCTGAGCCGCGGCGAGGATTACGAGGATCACCGGGTGGGCGTGGCCCTGCGTTTCGGCAGCGCTCAGGCGGCAAAGAACTGTGCCAAGGCTCTGCTGTACGCCGCCGGTGTGGACCGGCACTTCCCCGAGAAGGTAAAGGCCGAGGCCCGCAAGCTGGAGGGCATCCAGCCCTCGGACCTGAAAAAGCGCACCGATCTGCGCAGCTGGCCTATTTTCACCATCGATGCGGCCTCCACCAAGGACATCGACGACGCCATCTCGCTGATGGCGGTGGAAAACGGCTGGGAGCTGGGGGTGCACATTGCGGATGTGAGCCACTATGTGAAGCCGGGCAGCGAGCTGAACAAGGAGGCCATGCGCCGGGGAACCTCCATCTATTACGCGGACAGTGTGATCCCCATGCTGCCCCGTCAGCTCTCCAACGGGCTGTGCAGCCTGAACCCCGGTGAGGACCGGCTGGCCTTTTCCTGCATCATGCAGCTGACCGAAGCGGGCGAGCTGCGGGACTTCCGGTTTGAAAAGACCGTGATCCGCAGCCGGGTCAAGGGCGTTTACAGCGAATTGAACCAGCTGCTGGCCGGGGACGAAACCCCGAAGCTGGCGGAAAAATACAGCGAGGTGTGGCCCCAGCTGCCCCTGATGCAAAAGCTCTATGAGCAGCGGGCAAAGCTGCGCAGTGAGCGGGGCGGCATCGAGTTGGAGACTGAGGAAGCCAAGCTGCAGCTGGACGAGGACGGCCGCTGCGTGGGCATCCAGCGGCGCAGCCGCGGGGTGACCGAGTGCATGATCGAGGAGTTCATGCTGCTGGCCAACCAGTGCGCGGCCCAGCTGGCCCGTCGCAATCAGCTGCCCTTTGTGTACCGGGTGCACGAGGCTCCGAACCCGGAGCGGGTGGAGCGGCTGGCGGGTATGCTGCGGATTTGCGGCCTGCCGGATCATTTCGCCGGCGAAGCGCCCACCCAGAAGGAGCTGGCTGCTCTGCTGGATTCCACCCGGGGCACCGATCTGCAGCCGGTGGTACACACCGGTGTGCTGCGCGCCATGGCAAAGGCCTGCTATGAGCCGGAGCCCAAGGGCCATTACGGCCTGGCGCTGGAGGACTATGCCCACTTTACCAGCCCCATCCGCCGGTATCCGGACCTGGCCATCCATCGCATTCTCAGCGACTGGCTGGGCGGCACCAGCCTGGAGGAGCTGAACCGGCGCTATGCCTGGTTCGCCCGGGAGGCCAGCGCCCAGTCCAGCACCTGTGAGGTGGCGGCTATGCAGCTGGAACGCTCCACCGAAGCCTGCTACAAGGCGGAATACATGCACGACCATCTGGGCGAGGTGTTCGAGGGCGTGGTCTGCGGTGTGGCGCCGCAGGGCATCTATGTGGAGCTGGAAAACACCGTGGAGGGTCTGGTTCACGCAGAGAGTATCTGCAAGGGCGAGCCCCAGCTGATCGAGTCCATGCGCATGAAGGACCCGGTGAGCGGCCGCCAGTGGAGCCTGGGCGACCGGGTACACGTCCGGGTGGACCGGGCGGATGTGGCCCTTGGCCGGGTGGATTTTTCGCTGGAAGAAACTGAGTAACCCCAAACGCGGGCGGACCAGGCAGGCCCGCCCGTTTTCTGTGACGGATGTCCTTGCCGGGCAGGGGGCAGGTCATGGTAAAATGAAACATGTATGGCAGCAGACCGGCTGCCGCTCATCCCCAACAAAGGAGAAGTGTTGATGAAGCATACCCCTCTGAAGGTGGCGATTTCGGCCATCTGTTTTGTGAACCTGCTGTATATGATTCCCTCGGTGGCGGTTTCCGGCATGGTGGCTGCCTTCCCGGATCAGCCCCAGAACAAAGTGCTTCTGCTGCTCACACTGCCCAATCTCACCGGCATCGCGGGCATTGTGGCCGAACCCTGGCTGGAACGGTGGTTCAGCCGCCGCACCCTTTCCATCACAGCGCTGGCGGTGTTTTTCGCATCCGGCCTTGCGAGCTTTGTGCTGCGGGAAAACCTGCCCGCGCTGATTGCTGCCAGCGTGATTATGGGCGCTGCCTACGGCATGCAGGCGGCATTGTACCCGCTGCTGGTGAACGACGGGTTCCAGGGCGAGGAGCGCAGCCAGGTAATGGGGCTGGTTTCCGGCATGCTTCAGCTGGGTCGCGTGGCCGCCACACTGGTGGGAGGGATGCTGGCCCGCCGTGGCTGGTACAATGTGTATCTGTGCTTTCTGGCAGTGCTGATTCCATTGGTGCTGGCAGTGCTGTTCCTGCCGCGCCAGTCCCACAGCGAACAGCTCCGGCAGCAGGATGGCGACTGGTTCAGCTTTTCCGAAACGGTTCGGCTGGCGGTGGAGGGCTTTGCCTTCGCAGCTCTGTTTTTTATGGTGAACACCCATCTTTCCCTGTATGTGGAGGGCTATGGCCTGGGCGATACCGCGCTTACCGGTCTGATCAGCGCCCTGGGCTGCGTGCTGGCAGGGCTGATCTCCACCGGCTTTGCCTGGTTTGAGCGCCGCACCGGCCGCTTCACCATGACCTGGGCCTTCGGCATTCTGGGGGTTCTGTATCTGGCAGGCGGTTTGTGGATCAGTCTGCCCGGCGCGGTGCTGTGTGTGGCAGGTGCGTTTTTGGGCATGGGTCTGTTCAGCCCCAACCTGATGCTGGGCTTTTCCCGCTGTGCAGGGCCCCGCCGGTTGGCCGCGGTCACCGCAATGGTGCTCACGGTGGTGAACGTGGGGTATTTCGCGTCCCCCTACATCACCGGTTTTCTGGCCGGTTTTGTGGGCGAGAGCCCGGCGGATGTGTTCCGGGTGGCCGGTATGCTCGGCCTTGTCTGTGCGGTTGGTTCGGCTGTGACCAGCTGCAGACCCGGCGTATCGCTTCCTGCCGCCGAAAAAGAGAAGGGATAAAGAAATGGAAAACAGAACGGATCGACTGGAGCAATACTGGGAGCAGCTGGAGCAGTTCGGGCTGGAACGCCGGGATTATCCCGACGCCCGCCTGCGTCAGTACCGGCGGGGAGATTTTCTGTGCCGTCAGGGCTGCCCCATGGAGGAGCTGCTGTTTGTGGTGGAGGGCCGGGTGAAGGTGTGCGCCGTCACCCCGGCGGACAAAACCCTGCTGTTCTGCTACAATGGCCCGGGAACGCTGGTGGGCGAGGTGGAGCTGATGACCGGCGAAGCCGCCACCACCAGCCTGCAGGCGGATTGCACGGTGCGCTGTGTGGCGTTGCCCATGAAAAAATATGCGGAAAGCCTGCGGGCAAACATTTTGTTCATGAACCGGGTGGCTCACATGCTGGCCCAGATCGTGGCCCGCAACGCGGTGAACGACACCTTCAACATTCTGGCCCCGCTGGAAGCAAGGCTGCGGGCCTACATTGCCCACAGCCAGCGGGACGGGGTGTTCCGCGGCCGGCTGACCGAGACCGCCGAATATCTGGGGGTGAGCTACCGCCACCTGCTGCGCACCATGAACGAGTTGTGTGCCCGGGGCATTCTGGAAAAGACCAGCGGCGGCTACCGCATTTTGCAGCCGCTGGCGCTGGGCCGGGAGCAGGAGGAAGGGGAATGGAGCGTTCCCCGCACCAAAGAATAAAAAACTGCCGCATGCTTTGCCGTCAAAGGCAAATGGTGTGGCAGTTCTTTTTTTGTATGAAAACGGAATCAGGGCGTGTATACCGGGCCATACTGGAAGCATATCCATAAACAGGAAGGATTCGAAGGGAGTGGATCGCCAATGATGGAAGCTGCCGCCAAGCGGCCGCCCGCATTGCAGCGGGTAGCCCGCGCCCTGAGCGAGGACCGGCAGGAGCGGCTGGATCGGGAGGCGTGCCAGGTGGTGCCTTTGGAGGAACAGCTGCGCCGCTGCCTGCTTCAGATGCGCCAGAACCAGATGTGCTTTGATCTGGAAACCGAACCGGAGCTGATCGATGCTCTGATCTATGAGTATCAGGCCATTCAAAGCCGCTATCGCTATTACCAGCGCAAGGCCCGGGCCCAGGGGCTGCGGGCCATCCTGTGATGGGGCTGGCCCTGGGGGCGGCGGTGCTGCTGGTTGCGGTGGGCCTTGCGGCCGGGCGCAGCCGCAAGCCGGTGCGTATGGCGTTCAGCGCGGCGCTTACCGGAATGGGCGCGCTGGGGGCGGTGAATCTGCTGGCCCCCCTCACCGGCGTGAGCCTGGCGCTGAACTGGGCCACCAGCTTCATGGCGGTGGTGCTGGGCGCACCGGGGGTAATTACGCTGCTTCTGCTGGACCTGCTTCTGGGGCTTTGAACATCAAAAAGGGCGTGTTTCCCGTTTGAGGAAACACGCCCTTTTTGATAGAAAACGACCGGACCGTAAGCCGGGTTCTGTATTAAACGACAATCTGTCTAGACCCTGCGTTGCCGCAGGGTTCATGCCACCTCCGGGGCGCGCGGGGAGCGCTGTATGCCCCATACGGGTGTTGCTTCTGGTAGGGTTTACATAGCCGCAAAGTCGCCAGTGCGCTGGTGAGCTCTTACCTCGCCTTTCCATCCTTACCGCAAAAAGCGGCGGTTTCTTTCTGTTGCACTATCCCTGGGGTCACCCCCGGCTGCCGTTAGCAGTTACCATTCCCCTGTGAAGCCCGGACTTTCCTCAGAACGAACGCAATGCCGCCCCGCTGCCGTATGTTCCACTCGTTTTCCGTTCCATATTGTAGCATACAATGGCCCCTGCGTGCAAGTCTGATCGGAAAACCGTCCCCTTTTGGGAAAAGTATGACTGATTCGCCAAAACAATTTGTTAAAATGCACAAAAAGTATTGGCGCTACGGCCTGAAAAAACTGCCTGGGTGGGAAAAGTTTTTTCTTGCAAACACTTTAATACGGTTTTATAATAAAATGCGTAGCAATGGAGCAGGGATTTTACCCTGATTGCTTCAGGCAATAGATTTCGATTCGTTGCGAATAATGATGATCGTTTGAAAGGGGAAGTACGTTATGTTCAAAAACGATTACCTGGCCCGTGTATATGCACAGGTGGAAGCCCGTAACCCCAATGAGCCTGAGTTCCTGCAGGCCGTGCGCGAGGTTCTGGAAAGCCTGCAGACTCTGGTGGAAAAGCACCCGGAATACGAGAAAAACGGTGTGCTGGAGCGCCTGGTCGAGCCTGAGCGTTTTATCCAGTTCCGTGTATCCTGGGTGGACGATGCCGGCAAGATTCGGGTGAACCGTGGCTTCCGCGTTCAGTTCAACAGCGCCATCGGCCCCTACAAGGGCGGCCTGCGCCTGCATCCCAGTGTGAACGCTTCGGTCATCAAGTTCCTGGGCTTCGAGCAGACATTCAAGAACAGCCTGACCGGCCTGCCCATGGGTGGCGGCAAGGGCGGTTCCGACTTTGACCCCAAGGGCAAGAGCGATGCCGAGATCATGCGCTTCTGCCAGAGCTTCATGACCGAGCTGAGCAAGCACATCGGTCAGTTCACCGACGTTCCCGCCGGTGATATCGGCGTGGGCGGCCGTGAGATCGGCTACCTGTACGGCCAGTACAAGCGCCTGCGCAACGAGTTCACCGGTGTGCTCACCGGCAAGGGCCTGAACTGGGGCGGCAGCCTGGCCCGTACCGAAGCCACCGGCTACGGCCTGTGCTACTTCACTCAGGAAGCCCTGCAGTGCATGCGTTCCGACAGCTTCGCCGGCAAGACCGTTGTGATCAGCGGCAGCGGCAATGTTGCCATCTACGCCTGCCAGAAGGCTACCGAGCTGGGCGCCAAGGTGGTTGCCATGAGCGATTCCACCGGCTATGTATACGATCCCAACGGCATTGACCTGGATCTGATGAAGGACATCAAGGAGGTTCGCCGCGCCCGTATTGTGGAGTACGCCAACGCCAAGGAGAGCGCTACCTTCACCGAGGGCTGCAAGGGCATCTGGACCATCCCCTGCGATATCGCTCTGCCCTGCGCCACCCAGAATGAGCTGGACGGCGAGAGCGCCAAGGCTCTGGTTGCCAACGGCTGCACCGTGGTGTGCGAAGGCGCCAACATGCCCAGCACCCCCGAAGCCATCGAGATCTTCCTGGCCAACAACGTGCTGTATGGCCCGGCCAAGGCGGCCAACGCCGGCGGCGTTGCCACCAGCGGCCTGGAGATGAGCCAGAACAGCCTGCGCCTGTCCTGGACCTTCGAAGAGGTGGACGAGCGCCTGAAGAACATCATGAAGGGCATCTTCCACGCTGCCTACGATGCTTCTGTGGCCTGCGACGCCCCCGGCAACCTGATGGTGGGCGCCAACGTGGCCGGCTTCATCAAGGTGGCCGAC
Source organism: Allofournierella massiliensis (assembly GCF_964241245.1). Taxonomy (NCBI): domain Bacteria; kingdom Bacillati; phylum Bacillota; class Clostridia; order Eubacteriales; family Oscillospiraceae; genus Allofournierella; species Allofournierella massiliensis. The sequence goes on along the minus strand of NZ_CAXSWZ010000005.1, from coordinate 60,866 downwards.
AGTATGATCGCTCAGGGCATTGCCTACTGATTTACCGCATTTCTTTGGGGTACCCGTTCGGGTACCCCTTTTTGTTTGCCCACATGCAGCGGAAAATGCTATAATGCCAGTACAACAGCAAAACCAACGAAAGAGGGAAACGATCCCATGGAATTGAGCTTTATTGTGCCGCCCCGGTTTGAGGGCGGCTGCCTGCGGGATTTTCTGCGGGCCAGCGGGGTGTCTGCCACGCTGATCAAGGCGGTGAAAAACGAGACCGGCGGCTTCTGGGTGGAGGATGGCCCCGCCCGCACCTGCGATACGGTGCACGCCGGGCAGATGGTCACCTTTGTGCTGCCGCCGGAAAAGCCCACCACTGTGGAGCCGCAGGATATTCCGCTGACCATTGCATACGAGAGCCAGCATGTGATGGTGCTGGAAAAGCCCGCGGGCATGGCGGTGCATCCCACTTTGAATTATGCGGATGGCACGCTGGCCAACGCTTATATGGGCCTTTTGCGGCAGCGGGGGCAGCAGGGCGTGTTCCGGCCGGTGAACCGCATTGACAAGGATACCTCCGGTCTTGTGCTCTGCGCCAAGAATGCCTATGCCGCCCCGCTGTTGGCCAAAGGGGTGAGCAAGGTGTACCGGGCGGTGCTGGAAGGTTGCCCCGATCGAAAGGAGGGGCAGATCGACGCCCCCATTGACCGGGCGCCGGGCAGCATCATCCTGCGCCGGGTCTCCCCGGAGGGCAAGCCCAGCCATACCCGCTATACGGTGGAGGCCGAGAAAAACGGCCTGTGCCTGGTGGCGGCGGTACCGCTTACCGGCCGCACCCACCAGCTGCGAGTACATTTTTCTCATATCGGCTGCCCGCTGGCCGGGGATGAGCTGTATGGCGGCAGCCGGCAGCGCATTGGTCGCCAGGCGCTGCACTGCGCCCGGATGGAATTCACCGAACCGGGTACTCAAAAGACGGTGGTAGTGGAAAGCCCGCTTCCGCCGGATATGCAGCGCCTGATGGAATGAGTGCGTCTACAAAAGAAAAGGAATGGGACGATGTGGCCGGATGGCCGGCATCGCCCCGTTTTGTATGTCCGGGGGCGAAGAAAAGCCAAAATTTGAAAACCCTGTGAAAATGATGATTTGCCGGTTGCTTTTTCTTCTACAAGTTGTCTATAATGATATTGTACAATTTGTAGAAGAAAGGCGGCGGGCGCTTTTTTATGGCACAATGCGTGGAAAACAAAACCCCGAACGGGCAGAAAAACGGCGGAAATCGCTGGCTTGCGGTGCGGGCGGAAGTGATGCGCTTGTGGAAGCGTCTGCGCCACAGCCGTGCTGCGGCGGTACTGGGGCAGTTTCTCTACGACATGGGATTCTGGGGGGAATACACTGCCCGGCGGCTGGTGCGGGAAATCTGGAACGGAGGCTGCTTTCTTGCACGGCACATTGTCTGGATCTGGGCCCGTGCAGCGGGCCTGACAAAGAATATATTGAAGAGCGGCGTTCAGGATTTGACGGCGCCCTTCACCCGCATGGCAAACGGCGCAAAGAATATCCGTGCCCGGGTGCAGGAGGAAAAGCAGGCAGGCACGGCCCACGCGGCCAGGGAGGGCCTGCGGTATTTCGCCTCCGGCGTACACAAATATTTCCCGCTTCTGGGCCGTGCGGTGGCATACGTGCTGCCTCTGGCGGCGCTGGCGGTGTTCGGCTATACGGTACATACCGTGCTGGAATACAACTATGTTCTGGCGGTGGAAGTGAACGGCAGCGTGGTGGGCTATGTGCAGACCGAGCAGGTGTTCGATTCCGCCAAAGATGAGGTGGCCCAGCGTATCAACTACGCGGGAGCGACCGGGGAAGGCTGGACGGTGGAGCCCTCCTACCAGATTGCGGTGGGCGAGAACGTGATGGACGAAAACCAGATGGCAGCAGCCATTCTGGAAAGCTCCAGCGATGAGATTCAGAACGCCACCGGTCTGTATGTGAACGACGAGCTGGTGGCGGTGACCGCCGACGGCGATCGTTTGCGGGAAGAGCTGGACAGTATGACCGCGCCTTACAAGGAACCGGACAATCCGAACCTGACGGTGGAGTTCAATAAGGACGTGCGCTGTGAGGACAGCATCTATTTCACCAGCACCATTGTGCCGGTGGACAAGGTCATCGAAAAGCTGCACGGTGAGGAACAGGGAGCGGTCTACTACACCATCCAGTCGGGCGATACCCCCTGGACTGTGGCTGGCAGCTTTGGCATCAGCGTGGACGAGCTGCAGGCCCAGAACCCGGAACGGGATTTTTCCTCCAGCTCCGGCTTCCCGGTGGGCGCCCAGCTGACCATCAGCCAGGCGATGCCTTATCTGCAGGTGAAACGCACGCTGGCGAGTACTTATCAGGAGACCATTCCGTACAGCACGGAGGAGCAGCAGGACCCCACCCTGCCCATGGGTACGGTGCAGGTGGTACAGGAAGGGGCAGAAGGCCTTGCCGAGGTGACGCAGCAGCAGGTGTTTTACGGTGACTCCGATACCCCCAGCGAGACCTCGATCATCGACCGGGTTGTGGTGCAGGAGCCGGTGAACCGCATCGTGGCCATGGGGCAGTACGTCCCAGCGGAAAACATTGCCTATCTTCCCGACGGCAGCACCCTGATCTGGCCGGTGCCCGGCTATCGGGGCATCAGCCGGTGGATGATCGGCTCCAGCGGACAGATTCACGGCGGCGTGGATATCCGTGCAGCGGCAGGTACCGACATTCTGGCTGCAGCCGGGGGACTGGTGAAAATTGCCGGGTATCATCCCAGCTATGGTAACTATGTAGTCATCAGCCATGGAAATGGGTATGAAACCCTGTATGCTCATGCCACCCGGCTTGCGGTGCGGGCCGGGCAGACCGTGACCCAGGGGCAGGTAATTGCCTATGTGGGCAATACCGGAAATTCCTTTGGATATCATTGCCATTTCGAGATTAAGCGGAACGGCACACGCCAGCAGCCGCGGGATTATTTCCCAAACAAATGATGGATTATTTGTGCAGAATTTTCCACCGGATTTGAAAGGAGTGTGAAAAAAACTGCCAAATCCTTGCCCAATTGACCCCTTTCGCGCTATAATGAGGGATGTATAAAAGCAAGGAAGGAGGGCGGTCAGGCTGGCGATTTTGGAAAAGACCCCGGAAACGGAAGAAAAGAATAACCAACAAGAGCAGCAGACCGGCTCCCCCTCTCCCGGAAAAGGCCCGGGCAGATGGGAAGCGATCAAACAGAAAATTCTGCAAAAGGCTGGCCCCTGGATTGAGCGGGCCAAACGGCACCCGGAAACAGCAGTGCTGGGGCAGTTTTTATATAACGTAGGCTTTTGGGGCGAATATACTGCCCGGCGTCTGATCCGCTTTGTGTGGAACTGTATCCGGCAGTTGGGCGAACGGGTTACCTGGATCTGGAACCAGGTGGCAGGCCATGTGAAGAGTGCGCTGAAAACCGGTGCGCAGGATCTTACGGCGCCGTTCACCCGCATGGCAAACGGCGCAAAGAATATCCGCGCCCGGGTGCAGGAGGAAAAACAGGCAGGCACGGCCCATGCGGCCAAGGAGGGCCTGCGGTATTTTGCCTCCGGCGTACACAAATATTTCCCGCTTCTGGGCCGTGCGGTGGCATACGTGCTGCCGGTGGCGGCGCTGGCGGTGTTCGGCTATACGGTACATACCGTGCTGGAATACAACTATGTTCTGGCGGTGGAAGTGAACGGCAGCGTGGTGGGCTATGTGCAGACCGAGCAGGTGTTCGACTCCGCCAAGGATGAGGTGGCCCAGCGTATCAACTACGCGGGCACGGATCGGGAAGGCTGGACGGTGGAGCCTTCCTACCAGATTGCGGTGGGCGAAGACGTGATGGACGAAAACCAGATGGCGGCAGCCATTCTGGAAAGCTCCAGCGATGAGATCCAGAATGCCACCGGTGTCTATGTGAACGACGAGCTGATTGCAGTGATCACGGAAGGGGATGTGCTGCAGCAGGATCTGGACAGCATGATTGCACCCTATGAGGATCCGGATAATCCGAATCTGACTGTGGAGTTCACCAAGGACATCCGGCTGGAAAACAGCCTCTATTTCACCGATACCATCGTACCGGTGAGCGAGATCATCGACAAGTTCCACGGCGAAGAGCAGGGGGCTGTGTATTATACCATCCAGTCGGGTGATACCCCCTGGACTGTTGCAGGCAGCTTCGGCATCAGCGTGGACGAGCTGCAGGCCCAGAATCCGAATCTGGACTTCAATTCCAGCTCCGGTTTCCCGGTGGGCGGTCAGCTGACCATCAGCCAGGCGATGCCCTATCTGCAGGTAAAGCGCACACTGGTGAGCACCTATCAGGAGACCATTCCGTACAGCACGGAGGAGCAGGAGGACGAGAATCTGGCCTTCGGCACCACCAAAATCGTGCAGGAGGGTGCAGAAGGTCTGGCCGAAGTAACCCAGCAGCAGGTGTTCTATGGCGATTCCTCCACGCCCAGCGAAACCACCATCATCGACCGGGTGGTGGTGCAGGAGCCGGTGACCAAGATCATTGCCAAGGGCAAGAAGCTGGCCAACGGTGACCTGGCCAGCACCGGCAGCGGTACGCTGATGTGGCCTGTGCCTGGATACAGCTATGTGAGCCGCTGGATGAGCAGTTACCACAAGGGCGCGGATATCTGTGCCCCCTATGGTACCCCCATCTATGCGGCAGACAGCGGCGTGGTTACCACGGCCGGCTATCATTACAGCTACGGTAACTATGTAATCATCAACCACGGCAACGGCTACCAGACTCTGTACGCGCATGCCAGCCGGCTGAACGTACATGTGGGCCAGGCGGTAAGTCAGGGTGATGTGATCGCTTACGTGGGTTCCACCGGCAACTCCACCGGTAACCACTGCCACTTCGAGGTGTATGTGAACGGTGTGCGCCGCTCCGCCCGCGAGTGGTTCCCCTACAAATAAGTGGAAAACCGGTTGAAAACCCGCAAAAAGGCTTGCGCTAAGCCGAAAAAACTGCTATGATAAACCTCGGACTTTCCCGGGCAGTGCCTGGAAAAGTCCGAGGTTTTTTCTGTGAACGGGTTATTTTGACCGCTTTTTTTTTCAGGAAAAAACGATTGTTGACCAATCAGACAAAAACGGCCGGGCCCATGCGGTTTATCCGCGCATAGAGGTTACAAATTGCGTAAATACTACTCTCAAACCTTTCATTTCGCGGGGATCCGGTGTATAATATAACAGTTGTGATGCAGTTGAAGCAGAACGCCTCAAAGCGCGCAAAGGAGAGTTATCGTGGAGAAATTTGTTATCAACGGGGGTAAGCCCCTTCAGGGCGAAGTGACCATCAGCGGTGCGAAGAACGCGGTGGTAGCCATTCTGCCCGCCACCATCCTGGCAGCCGATAAATGTGTGATCGAGAACGTGCCCGCCATCAGCGATGTGGCCGTCTCGCTGGAGATCCTCACCGCCCTGGGCGCAAAGGTGCGGATGCTCAATAAAAATACCTATGAGATCGACACCACCCACATCAACAGCACCGAGGTGCCGGACGATCTGTCCCGTCAGATGCGGGCGAGTTACTATTTCCTGGGCGCGTTGCTGGGCCGTTTCGGCTCCGGCCAGGTTGCCATGCCCGGCGGCTGCAACCTGGGGCCCCGCCCCATTGATCAGCACCTGAAGGCCTTCAGCGCCCTGGGTGCAGGCGATTCGGTGGAATACGGCATGATCAAGGTGAGCGGCAGCCCCCTGAAGGGCGCGCACGTGTTCTTTGATAATGTGTCGGTGGGCGCTACCATGAACGCCATGCTCAGCGCCGTGCTGGCCGAGGGTCAGACTGTGCTGGAGAACGTGGCCAAGGAGCCCCATATCGTGGATCTGGCCAATTTCCTGAACATGATGGGCGCCGACGTGCGCGGCGCGGGCACCGATGTGATTCGTATCCGCGGCAAAAAGAGCATGCACGGCTGCACCTATTCCATCATTCCCGACCAGATCGAGGCCGGCAGCTACATGGTGGCCGCCGCCATCACCGGGGGCAATGTGCTGATTAAGAATGTGATCCCCAAGCATCTGGAGCCCATCACCGCGAAGATGGAGCTGGCGGGCGTTACCGTGGAGGAGTATGACGACTCCATCCGGGTATGCCGCACCGGCGATCTGATGCCGCTGAAGATTAAGACCATGCCCCATCCGGGCTTCCCCACCGATATGCAGCCCCTGATGACCGTGCTGCTCACCACCGCCAAGGGCACTTCCATCGTGACCGAGGGCATCTGGGAGAATCGCTTCCGCTATGTGGATGAGCTGGTGCGCATGGGCGCCAACATCCAGGTGGACGGTCAGGTGGCTGTGATTGAGGGCGTGCCCGAGCTGCAGCCTGCTCCTCTGCGTGCGTCCGACCTGCGGGCAGGCGCTGCGCTGGTCATGGCCGCGCTGAGCGCCAAAGGCACCAGCGAGGTGTCGGAGATCGCGCACATCGAGCGCGGCTACGAGGATCTGGTGGAAAAGCTGCAGGGTCTGGGCGCAGACATCCGCCGGGTGGAAAAGCCCGCCGCCGGTCTGCCGCAGGCGCTGTGATCACACTCTGATCGAAGATGATAAAAAGGCCGCGGAGCTGCGTTTTCCGCGGTCTTTTGTATACATATAGGAGAATTCATGGCATTTTTTACTTCTCTTTATTCCGGTTCCTCCGGAAACTGCTCGGTGGTGCGCTGCGAGGGCAAGTATCTGCTGATTGACATGGGCAAAAGCTGCCGCACCACTTTGAACGCCCTCAAGGAGATGGGGTTGGCTGTGGCCGATATGCAGGGCATCCTGGTGACTCACGAGCACTCGGATCATATTCAGGGCCTGCGGGTGTTTTTGAAGCATTATAATGTGCCGGTCTACGGCTGCAGTGCCACGCTGGACAACCTGCTGGATATGGAGCTGGTGCCTCCGGCAGCGGAGCTGATTGCCATCGAGGGCAGGCCGGAGGAAATCGGCGGCTTTGTGGTGGAGGCGTTCCCCACCAGCCACGATGTGCCCTGCTGCGGCTACCGCATCCGCACGCCGGACGGCGGGGTCATGGCCATTGCCACCGACCTGGGCGTGCTCACGCCCCAGGTGCATCAGGCGCTGGCCGGGGTGAAGCTGGCGGCGCTGGAATCCAACTACGACCGCAACTGCCTGATGATGGGGTCTTACCCTTATCATCTGAAACGGCGCATCCAGTCCGACCGGGGTCATCTGGACAACGCGGAATGCGCCGCCAAGGTGTTGGAACTGTTGCAGGATGGCTGCGAAAAAATTGCGCTGTGCCACCTGAGCAGGGAGAACAACACCCCCGAGCTGGCGCTGGCCACAGTGCGGGAAGCGATTTTGTGCGCGGGGCTTGTGCCCGGCGAGAACGTGGTGATTCAGGCGCAGAAGCGCAACGAACCCAGCGACTGGATGGAGTTTTGAGTTATGCAAAAGATTGATCTGATCTGCATCGGCAAGCTGAACGCGAGCTATTTTGCCGCGGGCGTTGCCGAATATCAAAAACGGCTGGGGGCCTTCTGCGAGTTCCGTATCATCGAGCTGCCGGAAGAGACCATCAGCGAGAAGAACGCCAGCCAGGCGGTGATCGACAAGGCGCTGGAAAAGGAGGGCCGGGCGATTCTGGCCAACCTGCGCAAGGGCGCTGCATTGGTGGCGCTGTGCGTGGAGGGCAAGCTGATCTCCAGTGAGGAGCTGGCGGCAGCCATCGCGGATCGGGCCATGAGCGGCGCGGGGGATATGACCTTTGTAATCGGCTCCTCCCACGGACTGGCCCCCATGGTAAAGCAGGCGGCAGCCATGAAAATCAGCCTGGGGCGGATCACGCTGCCCCACCAGCTGGCCCGTCTGGTGCTTACCGAGCAGCTGTATCGTGCGTTCGCCATCAACAACCATATCAAGTACCACAAGTAATACAAATGGCCTGCCGGAACCGGCAGGCCGCTTTGCGTTTTGAAAGCTTCTGTTTTTGAAAAATTCACAGTTTCGTGGTACAATAACGAAAACCCGGCCCGCGCTGCAAAGGCGCGCAGGGCCAGAACAGAGAGGAGAATTCCCCTTGAATAAAAAATGGATTGCCGCCGCGCTGGCGGTGTGCCTGGCGGTGAGTTTTACCGCCTGCAAAAAGTCGAATGATGGCTATGATGTGACCGAAATCGGCCCGGAAAAGACCAGCGCACCCTCCACGGCGCAGCCTCAGCCCAGTGCGGAGCCCACCGCAACCCCGAAACCGCAGGCCGGCTTTGTGGTTGGGCCGGTGAAGGACATTGACATCGTTGCTTCGCTGTCGGATTACTCCGCGCCTTCGCAGACTCAGCTGAGCCTGGAGGAGCGGGAGCAGCTGGCCTTCTTTACTCAGAACGGGAAAACCGGCGTGATCGACCTGAAAGGCAACATTGTGATTCCGGCGGAAAAGGACGTCCACTGGTGCCCGGTGTGCGGCATCACCAACGAAGGGGAGACCGAAATCTATAACGCCAAGGGCGAGGTGATTGGCTCCGGCGGGCATGGCGCGTTTGAAATGCCGATGTACTACGACAAAACATCCGGCGGCCTGTATGTGGCCGATACAGGAACGCTGATTCCCTGGGATTCCACGATGGTGAACACATTGGAGCCGATGATCGTAACGGTCACGACCACCACCTCCACGACGACAGAGGACGCGAATTGGAAGGGGTACAGCCTGAAGGATGAGTCCAACCCGGTCCTGCTGAGTGAAGGGGAAGGCTACAGACTGTTCAAGCCGGATGGTACGGCCCTGAACGATCAGGTGTATGAAGAGATCCAGCGGGCCAGCACCGGTACCTTTGCGGTGAAGCAGAACGGGCTGTGGGGCTATGTGAATCAGGAGACCGGCGAAGAGATGGTTCCCTGCCAGTATCTGGAAGCCTTGCCCTTCAACGGCGACCGGGCCGCAGTGAAGGCCGAAAGCGGCTGGGGCTACATCAGCCTGACCGGCCGCCAGAAAACCAGCATGGAGTTTCTGGGAGCGGCCAGTGCGGCGGACGAGTCTACTGCCTGGGTACGCACTGCTGAGGGCTGGGGTGTGGTCAATCTGAGCGATTACCCGGTGAAGGCAAACTGACGCAATAAACAAAAAGAAAAACCCCGGTGGGAGTTTCCCACCGGGGTTTTGTGCATTTGAACGGAAATGTGATCAGTTCAGGAAAGCCAGATCGTTTTCGTAGGGGCTCTCCACCGAAGTTTCGATGGGAGCTTCCTTCTTGTACTTGGCCAGAGCGGCAGCAGCCTTCACGGGATCGGCCAGAGTACCGGCGCCGCCCATGCAGCCGCCGGGGCAGCCCATTCCCTCCAGCAGGTAGCCGTTGTACTTGCCGGCCTTGGCCATCATGAGCAGCTTTTTGCACTCGGCCAGGCCCTGGGCGCTGGCAACCTTGACTTCGCGGTCCGGATCCAGCTTCTTGATGGCGTTCGCAACAGCCTGGGCAACACCGCCGCTCACCGCGAAACCGCGGCCATCGGCAGAAGCCTTGTTGAAGTCGTCGGCGGGATCCACTTCCAGATTGTCGAAGTCCACTTCACGGGCTTCAAACATGCCCATCAGCTCTTCAAAGGTGAGCACAAAGTCCACGTCGCTGCGGATGGTGCGGCGGCTGGCTTCCAGCTTCTTGGCGGCGCAGGGGCCAACAAAGACCACCTTGCAGTCCTTGCCGTGATGCTTCTTTACCAGACGGGCAGTCAGCACCATGGGGGTCAGGGCCATGCTGATGTAGTCGGCCATCTCGGGGAAAAGCTTCTTGGCCATCACGCTCCAGCTGGGGCAGCAGCTGGTGGCCATGAAGGGCTGATGCTCGGGAACCTCACGCATAAAGTCCTTGGCTTCCTCGATGGTGCACAGGTCGGCGCCCACGGCAACCTCGAAGGTGTCCGCAAAGCCCAGCTGACGCATGGCGGCCTTCAGCTTGCCCACGGTCAGGCCGGGGAACTGGCTTACAAAGGCGGGAGCCATGATGGCGTATACACGGTCGCCCTGACGAATGCTCTGAATCAGCTGGAAGATCTGGCCCTTGTCCACAATGGCACCGAAGGGGCAGTTCACCAGGCACATGCCGCAGGAAACACACTTGTCCTGATCGATCTGAGCGCGGCCCAGATCATCGGAGTGGATGGCGTTCATGCCGCAGGCAGCGGCGCAGGGGCGCTCCATCTTCACGATGGCGTGGTAGGGGCACACATCCACACACTTGCCGCACTTGATGCACTTGTCCTGATCGATTACGGTCTGGCCGCCGGGGGTGAAGGTCAGAGCCTCCTTGGGGCACACATCCACGCAGGGGTGGGCCAGGCAGCCACGGCAGAGGTTGGTCACTTCCACCTTCTTTTCGGGGCAGGCATTGCAGGCGAACTTGATGATGTTCACCAGCGGGGGATCGTAGTACTTCTGAGCGATCACGCTGTTTTCGATGCCGGCGTTGGTGGGCGCCTGCTCATCCATGGGGCGCAGGGGCAGGCCCATGGCCAGACGGATGCGCTCGGAAACGATGGCGCGCTCCAGGAAAATGCTGTTGCGGAAGCTGTTAACCTCACCCGGAATAATTTTGTAGGGCAGGCGGGAAACTTCCTGTGCGTAGTTCTGACCCTCATAAGAGAGACGGGCCACTTCGGTAAAGACCCGGCGACGGATCTCGGTAACCGAGGTGTAGATACCGCGCATGTTGCTCATAATCACATAACTCCTTCCAAAATGCGTTGGGGTTCGCATACAATAAAAATATAACATACTCATCCCAATGGGGCAAGCGCCACAGCGGGCAAGTAGTGAGAAGAAAGCAGATATTTTTTGTGCACCCGGTCAGGGCTGCACCGCAGTTGCCCGGCAGCGTTCGCCATCCCACTCGCCCAGGCGGCAGGGGAGGATCTGGCCGGCCGCTGCGCCGGGGGCGCTGACCACCACCGGCAGATACAGCCGTGTGTAGCCGGTGAACAGATTTGTGCTGAGGGGCTTTTCCAGAAGCACGGTATCCACCGTACCGGTCAGCTCGTTGGCCAGGCGGCCGCGTACCTCATCCGCCGCGGTTTGCAGAATGTGCACCCGGCGGGCCTTTTCCTCTTCGGGAATCTGGTCCGGGAAGGTGGCGGCGGGAGTGCCCTCGCGGCGGGAGTAGGGGAACACATGCACCTTCAAAAATTCGATTTCCTGCACAAAACGAACGCTTTCGGCAAATTCCTCCTCGGTCTCGCCGGGGAAGCCCACGATCACGTCGGTGGTGAAGCTGCATGCGCCGTTATAGGCCGCACGGAGTTTTCTGACCACGGCGGCGTATTCCTCGGCGGTGTAGACCCGGCGCATCCGACGCAAAGTTGCGGTGCAGCCGCTTTGCAGCGAAAGATGGAACTGGGGGCAGAACTTTTCGGTGCGGGCCATGCGGGCGATGTCCTCGTCGCTGAGCAGGTCCGGCTCCAGGCTGCCCAGGCGGATGCGCTCGATGCCCTTTACCTGTGCGCTGTGCTCGATGAGCTCGATCAGGTTGGTGCCGGTGTCCTGCCCGTAGCTGGGCAGGTTGATGCCGCTGAACACCACTTCCTTGTATCCGGCGGCGGCCAGTGCCTCCAGCTCCCGGATGATGCTGGCCTCACTGCGGCTGCGCACCCGACCCCGGGCGCGGGGAATCACGCAGTAGGCGCACTGGCGGTTGCAGCCGTCCTGCACCTTGATAAAGGCCCGGGTATGGCCCTCGAACCGCTCCATGGGCAGCTCCTCAAAGGCCTCGCCCTTTTCATGAGCGGCGATGTCCACCACCCGTTCGCCCTCCAGCGCGCGGGCCACATTGTTCAGGATGGCGTGCCGGTTGGCGTTGCCCATCACCACATCCGCCTCCATGACTGCGGCGGCTTCCTCGGGGAAGGCCTGCGGGTAGCAGCCGGTGAGCACGGTGACCGCGCCGGGATACTGGCGCTTGGCCCGCCGCAGCCACTGGCGGCTTTTTTTATCGCCCCCGGCGGTGACGGTGCAGCTGTTCACCACAAATACGTCGGCCTCCTCGTCGGGGCCGGCCAGAGTGTATCCGTTCTGACGGAAAAGCTGGGCAAGCGCGCCGGTCTCGTTCTGATTGACCTTGCAGCCCAGCGTGTAAAAACTTACGCGCATGGATTCGCTCCTTTTTCTTAAGGGAAATACTTCTCTTATATTATAGGGGAGAATGGCAAAAAGGCAAGCGGGGCGGGCATATTCCGGCGAAGCGGAACATAGAGTTGAACGAATGAACAACGCCCGCGGGCCGGCGAAAAGACCCCGGGAAGAAGGGTGGAGGTTTTATGGCAAAACGACGGGCGGCTGCGCTGGTTCTGGCGGCGGTGCTGCTTGTGGGGCTGGCCCTGCCGGCCCATGCGCAGGAGGTGCAGGCAGGGCGGTTCGCGCTGGGGCAGTTTGACGTGCCCTGCCGGGCGGCGATCCTGATTGATCAGGAAAGCGGCACCGTGCTGTATGAAAAGGAGGCGGATAGCCGGATGCCCATCGCCTCCATCACCAAGGTGATGACCCTGCTTCTGGTGATGGAGGGGCTGGAGGAGGGCCGCTTTACACTGGAGGACACGGTGCCGGTGACTGAGCACGCATACAGTATGGGCGGCAGCCAGATCTGGCTGGAACCGGGTGAGCAGTTCACTGTGGACGAGATGCTCCGGGCGGTCTGCGTGGCCAGCGCCAACGATGCGGCAGTGGCGCTGGCCGAGATGGTGGGCGGCAGCGAGCCGGTGTTTGTGGAGCAGATGAACCGGAAGGCGGCCCAGCTGGGTATGACCGGCACCACCTTCAAAAATGCCTGCGGGCTGGATGAGGAGGGCCATCTCTCCACCGCCCGGGATGTGGCCATCATGAGCCGGGAGATGCTGAACCGTCACCCGCAGATCCTGAATTATACCGGCATCTGGACGGACAGCCTGCGCGATGGCCAGACCCAGCTGGTGAACACCAACAAGCTGATGCGGCGCTATCAGGGAATCACCGGGCTGAAAACCGGAACCACCGGCGGGGCGGGAGTCTGCCTTTCCGCCAGTGCCACCCGGGACGGTCTGTCGCTGATCGCGGTGGTGTTGGGCGCGTCCAGCAGCGCCGAGCGGTTCGATGCTGCCACCGCGCTGCTGGATTACGGCTTTGCCAATTTCACCCGGGTCGAGGCCCCCGCGCCGGAAAATGCACCCTCATTCCTGCCGGTGAATGGCGGCGCGCAGGAAACCGTGGCGCTGAATTACCAGACGCCGGGCACGATTCTGCTGCAAAAGGGAGAGAAAGGGGGACTGAGGGCAGAGCTTGAACTGACCGAGAACGCAGAAGCCCCGGTGGCTGTGGGTGACGAGGTGGGCCGGGTGACAGTGTATGTTGGCGAAACCGGGCTGGGAAGCTGGCCGGTGACCGCTGCGGCCGATGTGCCGGCTCTGAGCTGGAAGTTGGCCATGGAACGGCTGTGGCAGGGCCTTCTGGCACATTGAGAAAATATGCGGTAAAAGGCAGCCCGGAAAGAGTGTGAACAGCACCTTTCCGGGCTGCCTTATCCTATGGGAAATATTTGTGCGAACTGTCTGCTGCCCTTGACTTTTAGCATGTGAAACGGTATAGTTATAACAAAGAAAACACATGGTGGGAGGCAGCGATATGAGCGTTAAATTTAACGGTAAATATCTTGCAAAATTTGTAAAGGACACTGAGTTCGAAGCCATCTGGCCTCAGGTAAAAGCGGCGCACGAGATGCTGGAAGGCCGCACCGGCCCCGGCAACGACTTTCTGGGCTGGGTCGACCTGCCCGTAAATTACGATAAGGAAGAGTTTGCACGCATCAAGGCCGCGGCCGAGAAGATCTGCTCGGATTCCGACGTGCTGGTCGTGATCGGCATCGGCGGCTCCTATCTGGGTGCCCGTGCCGCCATCGAGGCCATCAAGGGCCAGATGTACAACTGCACCTGCAAGAAGACCCCGCAGATCTTCTTCGCGGGCAACTCCATTTCTCCCGCCTACCTGCAGGACATCCTGGCCTGCTGTGAGGGCAAGGAGGTCAGCGTGAACGTGATCTCCAAGTCCGGTACCACCACCGAGCCTGCGCTGGCCTTCCGCGTATTCAAAAAGTACCTGGAAGAGCGCTATGGCAAGGAAGGCGCTGCCAAGCGCATCTACGCTACCACCGACCGCAGCCGCGGTACTCTGAAGAAGCAGGCCGACGAAGAGGGCTGGCCCACCTTCGTTGTACCCGACGATGTGGGCGGCCGTTACTCGGTGCTCACCGCCGTGGGCCTGCTGCCCATCGCCTGCGCCGGCTGCGACATCGACGCTCTGATGCAGGGCGCTGCCGCTGCCCGTGAGGAGTACTCCAAGTGCACTCCGGAAAACGACTGCTACAAATACGCCGCCGCCCGCAACATCCTGTACCGCAAGGGCAAGGCTGTGGAGCTGCTGGCCGCCTATGAGCCCAACTTCACCATGATGAACGAGTGGTACAAGCAGCTGTTCGGCGAGAGCGAAGGCAAGGACAACAAGGGCCTCATGCCCACCAGCGTGGTATTCTCCACCGATCTGCACTCCATGGGTCAGTTCGTGCAGGAAGGCTCCCGCGTGATGTTCGAGACCGTGGTCAACATCCACAAGCCCTCTCAGGATCTGTTCATCGAAGCTGATGAGGAGAATCTGGACGGCCTGAACTTCCTGGCCAACCAGAACATGAGCGTGGTCAACGAGAAGGCCATGCAGGGCACCATTCTGGCCCACACCGACGGCGATGTTCCCAACATCGTGCTGGAGACCCCCAGCCTGAACGAGTACGATCTGGGCTACCTGATCTACTTCTTCGAGCGGGCCTGCGCCATCAGCGGCTACCTGCTGAGCGTGAACCCCTTCGACCAGCCCGGCGTGGAAAGCTACAAGAAGAACATGTTTGCTCTGCTGGGCAAGCCCGGCTACGAGGACCGCAAGGCTGAGCTGGAAGCAAAGCTGAGCTGATAAACCGCTCCCCCGGCGGATAAACGGGGAGACATAAAGGGAAATCGCGGCATGCCGCGTTTCGCAAAATAGAAGGAGGTACCCTCTTATGATTAAACTGATCGTTGGTACGAAAGGCACCGGCAAAACCAAAGCCATGATCGAGGCCATCAACGCAGTTACCAAGACCACCACTGGCAACGTTGTTGTGCTGGAGAAATCCATGAAGCTGACTTATGACATCGATCACGCCGCCCGCCTGATCGACCTGGATGAGTATCACATCACCGGCTACAACATGATGTACGGTTTTGTTGCAGGCGTTCTGGCCGGCAACTACGACATCACCGAGCTGTTTGTGGACGGCATCCTGAAGGTCGGCGACCACGATCTGGCCGGTCTGGGCAAATTCCTGGACGACGTACAGGCCATCGCAGGGGAGAACGTGAACGTTACCATTACCATTTCTGCTGCCCTCGAGACTCTGCCCGAGGACGTAAAGAAATACCTGTAATCGTTTCATGCGCGGGCGGGAGCCAAAAAATTTGGTTCCCGCCCGAAATTTGGTATTGACAAACCCTCTGGGATTCGGTATAATAGGTAGGCAGTCTTTTAGAGGTGTACTATGCAATTCGACCTGAAAAAGTTTTTTCAGACCGGCCGCGTGCCTTATCACGCGGATCTGCAGCTGGACCTGAGCGATTACGATTTCCCGGGTTACCAGATTGTGCAGACGGTCACAGGCACCTTTGACGCCGCGCTGAACGGCGAAGGCGTTGTGCTGCGGCTCAGCCTGAACGCATTGGCACAGGCAGAATGCGCCCGTTGCCTTGCACCGGTGGAATATCCCTGTTCGATCGAGCGGGAATGGCTGGTGCGTGAGCAGGAGCTGAGCGATGAATATCAGGAATTGCCCATCGACGAGGCAGGCAAGCTTTCGGTCAAGGAGCTGGCGTGCGAGGAACTTGTGATGGGAATTCCAACCGTGCTGCTGTGCAGTGCGGATTGCCAAGGGCTATGCCATGTTTGCGGTAAACCCAAAGCAGCGGGTTGCACCTGCTGTGAGGGGGGCTCCACTACCCCCGTAGACGAACGGCTTGCTATATTAAAACAACTGCTGAATTAACTTCATTCACATTGAGGAGGTGCTAAAATGGCAGTACCCAAGAGAAAGGTTTCCAAGGCACGGCGTGACAAGCGTCGCTCCTCTGTGTGGAAGCTGGAAGCCCCTGCACTGGTAAAGTGCAGCCAGTGTGGCGAGTACAAGCTCCCCCACCAGGTATGCGGCAATTGCGGCTACTACAAGGGCAAGGAAATCATCAAGAAGGAAGCGTAATCCGCTTTCCGTAAGAGCTAGGGGAGGGCTTACGCCTTCCCCTTTTTCTTGTGCAGAGCGAAACCTGTTGAAAAGGAAGGTGCAAAACTGGCATGGCAGTACGCGTGAAAAGCGTGCAGAAAGGCTCGGCAGCCGAAGCGCTGGGCCTGAGCGCCGGGTCGATGCTTTATTCGGCCGACGGCAACGAAATCAACGATATGCTGGATTACCAGTTCTACACCGCCGGCGAACGCTTTGAGCTGGCCGTGATGAAGGATGGCCAGCTGGATTACCTGAAGGTGGAAAAGGGCGAATACGAGCCTCTGGGCTGTGAATTCGAGACCTATCTGATCGACCAGAAGCATTCCTGCGCAAACCACTGCATGTTCTGCTTCATCGACCAGCTGCCCAAGGGCCTGCGGGAAACGCTGTATTTCAAGGACGACGACGAGCGCCTGTCGTTTTTGTTCGGCAACTATGTGACCCTGACCAACCTGAACGAGCATGAGGTGGAGCGCATCAAAAAGATGCACATTTCCCCCATCAACATCTCGGTGCATACCACCAACCCGGAGCTGCGGGTTCGGATGATGGCCAACAAGCGGGCGGGCGAGGTGCTGAAATATCTGGATGAATTTGCCGAGGCAGGCATCCAGATGAACTGCCAGCTGGTGCTGTGCCGGGGCGTGAACGATGGCGATGAGCTGCGCCGCACGCTGGACAAGCTCACCGGCATGTATCCGGCGGTGCAGAGCATCGCAGCGGTTCCCAGCGGCCTGACCGACTACCGCAAGGGCCTGTACAAGCTGGAGCCCTACGACGCGGCTACCAGCGCGGAAGTGCTGGACATTCTGGAAGAATACGGCGACCGCTGCAAGGCGCAGAACGGCTGCCGCATGGTCTATCCCGGCGACGAGTGGTACCTGTGCGCCGGGCGGCCCATTCCCGGCGGCGAATTCTATGAGGATTTTCCCCAGCTGGAAAACGGCGTGGGTATGTGGCGGATGTTCCGGGATGAATTTCTGGCAGAGCTGACCTTCGCCCACCGGCGCATTCCCATCCCCCGCAGCATCGACGTGGTCACCGGTACCCTGGCGGCGCCGCTGATTCAGGAAATGATGGCCGAGCTGACCCACCGGCACCGCAGTGTGAAGGTGCAGGTACACCCCATCAAAAACAATTTCTTCGGCGGCAACGTGAGCGTGGCCGGTCTGGTCACCGCCACCGACATCATCGACCAGTGCAGGGGCAAGCTGAAAAGCAAGCATCTGGGCGTGCCGGAGGTCATGCTGCGGGACGAAAAGGATCTGTTCCTGGATTCCAAGTCCATTGCGGATCTGGAGCATGCCCTGGGCGTGAAGGTGCATATCCTGCCCAGCGGCGGCGGTGATCTGGTGCGGGCGCTGCTGGCGCCCAAGCTGGCCTGACCGCCCGCATGGAACTCCCCGAGCCCCAAGGGGCGAAAAGAACTGAGAGAAGGAGGCTCTTATGGCAAAACCAATCGTTGCAGTGGTGGGCCGGCCCAACGTGGGCAAATCCACCCTGTTCAATAAGCTGATCGGCCAGCGACTGGCCATCGTGGAAGATACCCCCGGCGTGACCCGCGACCGGATCTTTGGCGACTGCGAATGGCAGAACCACACCTTCCTGCTGGTGGACACCGGCGGTATCGAGATGGGCGAGGATGATATCCAGACCCATATCCGCCATCAGGCTCAGCTGGCCATCGACGCGGCGGAGTGCATCATCATGGTGGTGGATCTGCGTGCCGGTGTGACCGCCCAGGATCAGGACATCGCCAACCAGCTGATGCGCAGCGGCAAGCCCGTGGTGCTGGCGGTCAATAAGGTGGACCGGATCGGCGAACCCCCCATGGAGCTGTACGATTTTTACAGCCTGGGTCTGGGCGAGCTGTACCCCATCTCCAGCGTGCACGGCCACGGCACCGGCGATCTGCTGGACGCGGTGTGCGAGCACCTGAATTTTGATGACGAGAACGATCAGGAGGACGAGCGTATCACCGTGGCGGTGATCGGCCGGCCCAATGTGGGCAAATCCAGCCTGATCAACTATATTCTGGGCGAAAATCGTATGATCGTGGCCAACGAGGCGGGCACCACCCGCGACGCCATCGACTCCCAGGTGGACAACAAGTACGGCAGCTTTGTCTTTACCGACACCGCCGGCCTGCGCAAGCGGGGCAAGGTGGAGGAAGGCGTGGAACGTTACAGCGTTCTGCGCAGTCTGGCCGCGGTGGAGCGCAGCCGGGTGTGCGTGATCATGATCGATGCCACCGTGGGCTTCACCGAGCAGGACTCCAAGGTTGCCGGCTACGCCCACGAGCAGGGCAAGGCCTGCATCATCGCCGTGAACAAGTGGGACGCGGTGGAAAAGGACGACAAGACCATGGACGCCCACCGCAAGAAGCTGATGAACGACTTCAGCTTCATGAGCTATGCGCCCATCATCTTCATCAGCGCCAAGACCGGCCAGCGTGTGGACCGGCTGTTTGAGCTGATCAAGTATGTGGACAGTCAGAATGCTCTGCGGGTGACCACCGGTATGCTGAACGAGCTGCTGGCCCGGGCCACTGCCCGCGTGCAGCCCCCCAGCGACAAGGGCCGCCGCCTGAAGATCTACTACATGACCCAGATCTCCACCCGGCCCCCCACGTTTGTGTGCTTCGTGAACCGGAAGGATCTGTTCCACTTCTCTTACCAGCGCTACATTGAGAATCAGATCCGTGAAACCTTTGGTCTGGAAGGTACCCCCGTGCGTATGGTCGTGCGGGAACGGGGCGACGGCAGCACCAAGTAAAAGAGCCGCAAAGCGGAAAACAACAAAGGAGCGTGTGAATCCATGGCGTTAGAACCGGCGTTTATTTTGATGATGGCCGTCTCCGTTGTGATCGGTTATCTGCTGGGCAGCATCAATTTTGGCGTGGTTGTGAGCAAGGGGCTCTACCACGAGGACGTGCGCACGAAGGGCAGCGGCAACGCAGGCACCACCAACATCCTGCGCACCTACGGCAAAAAGGCAGCGGCATTGACCCTGGCCGGCGATATGGCCAAGGGCGCGGTGGCGGTCTGGCTGTGCCATTGGGGTGTGGCCCTGCTTACCGGGGCGGATGTGAACGGCGTTTATGCCGGGTATCTGGCTGCCATCGGTGCGGTGTGCGGCCATCTGTGGCCGGTCTGGTTCGGCTTCAAGGGCGGCAAGGGCATCGCGGTGGCCGCGGGCGCTATTCTGGCCAGCGAGCCGGTGGTGCTGCTGGCGCTGCTGGTGGTATTCTTTGCCATTGCTCTTACTACCCGCATCGTGAGTCTGGCGTCGGTCACCGTGGCAGTGCTGTACCCCATTCTCACGCTGCTCTGGTCCTGGTATACCCAGCGTAGCCTGCTGTTTACCGGCGTATGCACTGTTTTGATGGCGGTGCTGGTGGTGTGGATGCACCGGGCCAATATCCAGCGCCTGATGAACGGCACTGAATACCGCTTCGGCGAAAAGAAAAAAGACGAATAACAGGAATGTTCCGCAGCCCTTCGGGAGTAATCTCCCGAAGGGCTTTTTTGCTGGAAAATGCCGGTAATTTTTTCACGATTTTCAAAGAGCTTTTGCAAAACTTTCACAGCCGGAGGATACACTCAAACAAGGAAAGGCGGGCAAAAAACGCCCGGTTCAGGTCTCGGCAAAGTCGGGGCCGCCTTTTTATGCATCCGTCGCCCCGGCGTGGGCGGCGGAACCAAAGGAGTGTGGCTTTTTTGATTCAAGTAGAACATCTTACCAAGCGATATGGCGGCCACCTGGCGGTGGATGACATCTCGTTTGAGGTGGAAGAGGGGATCGTGTATGGTCTGCTGGGCCCAAACGGCGCCGGCAAATCCACCACGATGAACATTCTGACCGGGTATCTTTCCGCCAGCAGCGGCACGGTGTCCATCGATGGGCACGATATTCTGGAGGAGGCCGGTGCGGCGAAGGCCTGTGTGGGCTATCTGCCGGAGCAGCCGCCCCTGTATGTGGACATGACGCCCCGGGAATACCTGCTGTTTGTGGCCGAGCTGAAAAAGGTCAAGCGGGCCGAGCGCATTGAGCAGGTGGAACAGGCCATGGAGCGCACCGGTCTGATTGAAATGGAAAACCGGCTGATCAAAAATCTGTCCAAGGGCTACCGCCAGCGCGTGGGCCTGGCCGCCGCGCTGCTGGGAAATCCCAAGGTGATTATTCTGGATGAGCCCACCGTGGGTCTGGACCCGGCCCAGGTGATCGAGATTCGAAGCCTGATCAAGGAGCTGGGCAAGGATCATACCGTGATCCTCTCCAGCCACATCCTCAGCGAGGTAAGCACCCTGTGCGACAAGGTGCTCATCATTGCCAAGGGCAAGCTGGTGGCGCAGGGCACCCCGGAGGAACTGGCCCAGCGGCTGACCGCCGGTTCGGCGCTAAACATCACCGCGCTGGGCGAGGCGGATGCCGTGATGAACGCGCTGCTCACCGTACCCGGTGTGAGCGAGGTTCAGATCACCGGCCAGCAGAACGGCGAAACCAGCGTGACGGTGCAGGTGCCGCAGGGCGAAGATCTGCGTGCTGCGGTCAGTGCTGCGCTGGCGGCGGCGGGCTGCCCGGTACTGGGGCTGACTACCGCTTCCATGAGCCTGGAGGACGTGTTCCTGCAGCTCACTGCACAGGCGGGCGACGAGGAAGCACAGGAGATTCTGGAGGAGCAGAAAGAGGACGCTCTGTGCCCGGAGGATCTGGAATTTGTGCAGGATGCGGTGGAAGGCACCGTGCAGCCCGACGGGGAAATCGGGCAGGAAGATGATGCGTCCGCCCAGGCGGAACAGGAGGAGGCGGACGAGAAATGAGTGCGATTTTCAAGCGGGAATTCAAAAGCTATTACAGCGGCATGATGGGCTGGCTGCTCACCGGTGTGATGCTGCTGTTCGGGGGCCTTTATTTCACTGCAGCCAACCTGCAGGGCGGCTACACCAACTTTTCCATTGCTCTTTACAGCTTCGTGATCGTACTGCTGATTTTCATTCCGTTGCTGTGCATGCGCAGCTTTGCGGAGGAAAAGCGCAGCAAAACCGACCAGTTGCTGCTTACCAGCCCGGTGAGCATAACCGGTATTGTGCTGGGGAAATATCTGGCGCTGATGGCCATGTTCGCAGTGCCGGTGGCCATCTTTTCGCTGTATCCGCTGATCATGCTGATGCTGGGCGGTGTGGATCTGGTGGCCAGCTATGCGGGCATTCTGGGCTATTTCTTCATGGGCGCGGCCTGCATCGCCGTGTGCATGTATCTTTCCACCCTCACCGAGAACCAGATCATTGCGGCGCTGTCCGGTTTTGGCGTGCTGCTGGTATCTTATCTGCTGCCCAGCATCCAGACTCTGTTCACCACCGGCAGCGGCCTTGCCATGGCGGCGTTTGTGGTGATCCTGCTGGCAGTGAGCCTGATCGTGGGCCTGCGCAGCCGCAGTCTGACTCTGGGCGCCGGTGTGTTTGTGGTGGGCTTTGTGCTGCTGACCATCCTGTTCAACACCAGAAGCGCCGTGCTTACCAGTGCCTTTACCAGCGTGCTGGGGGCGCTGGCTCTGTTCGAGCCCTTTCTGGAGTTTGTGAACGGTCTGTTCAGCGTTACGGCGCTGGTGTATTATCTGGGCGTGATTGTGCTGTTCCTGTTCCTCACCGGGCAGGCGCTGGAAAAGCGCCGCTGGAACTGAGAGGAGGAAACACGCAATGAAGTTTTTCAAAAAGAACGACGAAAAAACCGCACGGGAAAAGCGCAGCCTCCGGCAGTGGGGCGCGCTGGTGGTGGGTGCCCTGAAGGGGCAGCCCACCAGCAAGGCCGTATTCCAGAACGGCGCAATGGCCAGTGTGCTTACCGCTCTTGTGCTGGTGGCGGTGATTCTGGTGAATCTGATGGTGGGCAAGCTGCCCAGCAAATACACCCAGTGGGACATGAGCCAGAACGGGCTTTATTCCATTGGCGACACCACAAAGGACCTGCTGGCGGGCCTGGAGCAGGACGTTACCTTCTACTATCTGGCCCAGAGCGGCTATGAAAGTGAGAGCGTGGTCACCTTCCTGGACCGCTATACCCAGGAGAGCAAGCACCTGAGCTGGGAACAGAAGGATCCGGCGGTTTATCCCACCTTTGCTCAGCAGTATGGCGCCCAAACGGCCAGCGAGGGCAGTATCATCGTGGTGAGCGGTGACCGCAGCAAGGTGATCGACTCCAATGACCTGTACACCTACGATTACAGCAACTACTACACCACCGGCATCTATGATGTGCTGTTCGACGGCGAGCAGCAGCTGACCAGCGCGGTGTATTATGTGACCACCGAGGATCTGCCCAGGGTCTACACCCTCACCGGCCACGGTGAGCAGCAGCTGACCGGCGAGCAGGAGAGCGCGCTGAACATGCAGAACATTGAGCTGGTGGATCTGTCGCTGGTATCGGCTGAGAGCATTCCCGAGGATGCGGCGGCGGTGCTGATTGCGGGCCCTACCGTGGATTACACCACCGAGGACGTGCAGCTGCTGCGGGATTACCTGAGCAGCGGCGGCAAGCTGATTTTCCTGAGCGACAGCTCCGACAGCACCCCCAACCTGAACGCCCTGATGGCGGAATACGGCCTGAGCAAGCTGGATGGTCTGGTGGTGGAGGGCAACTCCTCCTATCATGCCCGGGGCTTCAACTACTACCTGCTGCCTGAAATTGAGAGTCACGAGGCCACCAGCGGCCTTGCCAACCTGTATGTGATGCTGCCCTATGCACAGGCCATCCAGACCAGTGAGCTGGAGAACGTGACGGTGGACAGCCTGCTGACCACCAGCTCCTCCGCCTACAACAAGGCGGCCGGTTACGACATGGCCACCACCGACAAGGAAGAGGGCGACCAGGAAGGCCCCTTCGATTTGGCAGTGGCAGCCACCAGGACCGAAAATGAGGACGAGGGAATTGAATCCCAGGTGATCTGGGTGAGCAGCGTGGCGCTGCTGGACCAGAACGTGAACGCCTCGGTGGGCGGCGGCAACGACCAGTTTCTGCTGGGCTGCGTCAGCTGGCTCAGCGGGCAGGACAGCAGCATTCTGATCGCGGCCAAGAGCCTGAGCAGTGATACCCTCACCGTGAGTGCAGGGGATGCGGCCTTCTGGGGTAACCTGACCACCATTGTGCTGCCGGTGATCTGCCTGATTGCCGGTGCGGCCATCACCATCAAACGGAGGCGCCAATAATGAAAGCAAAACGAAACCTGATGATCGGGCTTGTGGTTTTGCTGGTGGTTCTGGCGGTCGGCGTACTGGCGGCCCAGACCATCAGCGACCGGGACGCGGCGGCCAGCGCGTCGGAGGACACTTCCATCGCCCTCACGTCTCTGACCGCATCCTCCGAGATCGAGAGCTTTGGCTACACCTGGCAGAGGGATACGCTGAATTTTGAGCAGCGGCAGGAGATTGTGGAAACCGAAAGCGACAGCAGTGAAACCGCCGACGATTCCGCCAGCACCTCCGCCTCACAAGAGAGCGAACCGGAAACCGAGACCGTCTGGTATCTGGCGGATGATCCGGAATACAAACTGGATCAGAGCAGCGTGAACAGCATGCTCACCGCCTTTGTGAATCTGGAGGCCAGCCGTCAGCTGACCGAAACCAGCGAGGAATACGGGCTGGAAGAACCCACCCTGACCTTCTGGATGACTGCCAACGGGGAGACTACCACCTGGATATGCGGAGCCACCAATGATGTGACCGGTACCGTCTACCTGCAGAAGCAGGGAGAGGATACGGTTTATCTGGTGGATACCAATAAGGTGACCGTGTTTGAAAAGAGCAGGATGGATCTGGGCGCTACCAGTGATTCCACCGGGGACATTGCTTCCAGCGAGACTGCATCCAGTGAAGCGACTACCAGTGAGGCGGCTTCCAGTGAAGCTGTTTCCAGTGAGGCTGCCACCAGTGAGAGCAGCTCCGGCGAAGCCGCTTCCGAAGGATAAAGCTACCGATAAAAAGAAGACAGCCGCCGCAAACCATTTGGTTTGCGGCGGCTGCCTTTTGTTTGCTTTATTTCAGGGAAAAACTGTTTGGCGATCAGTCCCGATGGATGGACAGAATCTCGTCCGCCAGGTCGGACTGAGGCGTCAGCTCGCTTTCAATGTAGCTTTCCAGGAAGGTGCGCATGCTGTTGCGGCTGTAGCGGTTGCCATGGATGATCTGGCCCAGGCGGCGAACGGTCTTTTCCACGGTATCGTTGATCAGAATGTAATCATACTGACCGGCGCACAGAACCTCTTCCTGCGCAGTTTCCAGCTCATTGCGGATATTTTCCTCAGTCTTGGTGGAATCTGCCCGCAGGCGGCGCTCCAGCTCCTCCCAGGAGGGGGGCATGATGAAGATCAGGGTGGCGTCCGGGCAGAGGGTGCGGATCTTGGTGGCGCCCACCACGTCCACGTCCAGAATCACATTGCGGCCGGCCCGGCGCAGCTTTTCCACCGCGTTCTTGGGGGTACCGTAACCGTTCTGGCCCCGGTATACATACTCCAGCAGCTGCTGGGAACGGATCAGCTGCTCGAATTCCTGATGGGTTACGAAGTAATGATCCTCACCATCTTCCTCATCCGCCCGGGGGGGACGGGTGGTCACGGAAACACATTTGCAGGCATTGGGATGCTCTGCGATGTAGTTGGTGATGACGGTGCTCTTGCCTACGCCGCTGGGGCCGGAAATGATAACCAGCTGGCCATATTCTGCGATTTTATCAAAATAAGATTTCTCAACGCTCATAAATGAAAGCAACCACCTTTCCAAATAATGTGCGGGGGACCTGTTACCTTCATTATGGTACCTTTTGTGTTAAAAGTCAATAAAAATAAAACAAAACATGGAAAAGTTTTCGATATCTTATACAACAACCTGTTTTAGTTAATCAATTCACAGCTCCAGAGCCTGTCCATTCAGCACTGCACCGGCAAGCCGGTCGCCCTGATAGCTGAGTTTGAGCAGGAAAAAGGACTCTTCCCGGGCCAGCAGCTCCAGAAAAATCCGGTCGCCCTCCCACAGGTTCAGCGCGGGCACCTGCGCTTTCTTTATCCAGGCAAGCTCTCCTTCGTTACAATCGATGAGCCGGCCTTCGAAGCCGTCCGCAGTGAACAGGTGCATGTATTCGGTGGGCCACTCGTCGGACACAAAGGTCACAATGCCCCGGCAGCGCCAGCGGGTGAGGGTCAGGCCGGTTTCCTCCCGTACCTCCCGCACAAGGCATTCGTCCGGGCTTTCGCCATCCTCAAATTTGCCGCCAACGCCGATCCACTTGCCGGCGTTGGGGTCCTGATGTTTCTTTACCCGATGGAGCATCAGGTAGCTGTTGTCCTGTTCGATGTAGCAGAGAGTGGTGTTTTTCATGGGTCCTCCTTGTTTCGCCGGAACCGTTCGGCATGCCAGCTTATCTGTCGTACCAGTATTTCCGATCCAGACTGCGGTATTGCAGCGCCTCGGCCACATGTACTGCTCCAATGGTTTTGCTGCCTGCAAGATCCGCGATGGTGCGGCTTACTTTTAAAATGCGGTCGTGCGCCCGGGCGGAAAGCCCCAGCCGGTCAAAGGCGGCCCGCAGGGTGGCAGCGGCCGCGTCGTCCAACCGGCACACCTGACGCAGGGCCCGGCTGGGCAGGTGGGCGTTGCACAGAACGCCGGTGGTTTCAAAGCGGCTTTGCTGGATGGCCCGGGCGGCAAGCACCCGTTCCAGAATGGCGGCGCTGCACTCGCCCGGCTCCTCGGCGCTCAGTTCATCGTAGGCCACGGGGCTTACGTCCACATGCAGATCAATCCGGTCCAGCAGCGGGCCGGAAATCCGCTGGCGGTACCGCTCCACCGCGCTGGGCGGGCAGGTGCAGGGCCGGGTAGGATGGCCGAAATAGCCACATTTGCAGGGATTCATGGCGGCAATCAATACAAAGCGGCTGGGGTAGGTGGCACTGCCGGAGGCCCGGCTTATGGTAACCACGCCGTCCTCCAGCGGCTGGCGCAGCACCTCCAGCGCGTCCCGCTGAAATTCCGGCAGTTCATCCAGAAACAGCACCCCGTTGTGGGCAAGGCTCACCTCGCCGGGGCGGATCTGGGCTCCGCCGCCTGCCAGAGCCGGGGCGCTCACGCTGTGGTGGGGGCTGCGGAAGGGGCGCTGGGTCAAAAGACCGCTGCCTCCGGGCAGCAGCCCGGCCACCGAATAGATCTTGGTGCACTCCACCGCCTCCGGCCGGGTGAGGGGAGGCAGGATGCCCGGCATACGGCGGGCCAGCATGGATTTGCCAGTGCCCGGCGGGCCGATGAGCAGCACGTTGTGCCCGCCTGCGGCTGCAATTTCCAGTGCGCGCCGGGCCATCAGCTGGCCGCGCACGTCGGAAAAATCCAGACCTTCGGTGTGCGTCTGCCCCAGAAAAGGCGGGCAGTCCGCGGCGGTCAGCTGTGCTTCGCCCCGCAGATGATCCGCTACCTGCCGGGCGGTGTGGGCCCCGTAAACGGTTACTCCATCAGCGGTGGCGGCCTCTGCTGCGTTTTCAGCGGGAACGAACAGCTCGGTCACGCCGCATTCCGCCGCCGCCAGCGCCATGGGAAGAATGCCCTGCACCGGCCGCAGCATGCCGTCCAGCGAGAGCTCACCGATAAAGGCCTGATGGGCCCCAGGGGCAGGCAGCTGCCCGGCGGCACACAGGAGAGCAAGAAATACCGGCAGATCGTAAAGGGGGCCGGTCTTGCGCACGTCCGCCGGGGCCAGATTCACGGTGATCCGGCTGGTAGGCCAGGCAAACCCCAGATTCTTTACCGCGCTGCGCACCCGGTCCGCTGCTTCCTTGACCGCACTGTCCGGCAGGCCCACGATGGAAAGCTGGGGCAGCCCGCCGCTGATATCCGCTTCCGCTGTGACGGCAAAGCCCGCCAGGCCCCGCACGCCAAAGCTGTTTACTTTTGCAAACATGCCACACGCTCCATTTTTTCAAAATTTTCAGTTCCTTTCTAGTATACTTCCAGCAGGAGAAATGCACAAGGCACAGCTTCTGTGAAGAATGCAGCATTTTAAAGTGCTGAACTTGTTCTCTTTCACAAAAAGAAACGGTTCGATTGACATTTCGAACAGACTCTATTAGAATAATGTTGATAGATACTTTGTACAAAAAGTGTCGAAATAAACAAAAAGCAGGTGTGTGCAATGTATAAAAATGAGTACGAGCGCTGGCTGGCGTTCGATCTGGATGACCCGGATCTGAAGCCCGAGTTGGAAAGCGTAAAGGATGACGACGAGGCCATCAAGGACCGGTTCGCCGTGTCGCTGAAGTTCGGTACCGCCGGTTTGCGCGGCGTGATCGGCGCGGGCACCAACCGGATGAATGTGTATGTGGTTCGTCAGGCCACCCAGGGCCTGGCCAACTGGGTCAAGACCCAGGGCGGCACCCAGACTGTGGCCATCAGCTACGACAGCCGCATCAAGAGCGATGTGTTTGCGAAAGCTGCTGCCGAGGTGCTGGCCGCCAACGGCGTAAAGGTACGCATCTATAAGGCTCTGATGCCTGTTCCCGCACTCAGCTTTGCCACCCGTTATTATAACTGCAATGCGGGCATCATGGTCACCGCCAGCCACAACCCTGCCAAATACAACGGCTACAAGGCTTATGGCCCGGACGGCTGCCAGATGACCGACGAGGCTGCCGATGTGGTTTACGCCGAGATTCAGAAGACCGACGTGCTCAGCGGCGCCAGGACCATGTCCTTTGAAGATGGCATGGCCGCCGGCCTGATCGAGTATGTGGGTGAGGATTGCTACGAGGCTCTGTATCAGGCCATCGAGAGCCGCAGCGTGCGCCCCGGTCTGTGCAAGACTGCCGGCCTGAAGCTGGTTTACAGCCCACTGAACGGCAGTGGTCTGGTTCCTGTAACCCGTGTTCTGGGCGACATCGGCATCACCGATATCACCATCGTGCCCGAGCAGAAGGATCCGGACGGCAACTTCCCCACCTGCCCCTATCCCAACCCGGAGATCTTCGAGGCGCTGCGTCTGGGTCTGGAGCTGGCCGAGAAGTCCGGCGCGGACCTGATGCTGGCCACCGACCCGGACGCCGACCGTGTGGGCATCGCCGTGCGCTGCAAGGACGGCAGCTATGAGCTGCTGAGTGGCAACGAGGTGGGTGTTCTGCTGCTGGACTACATCTGCAAGGCCCGCATCGAGAACGGCACCATGCCCAAGGATCCCGTTATGGTCAAGAGCATCGTATCCACCCCGCTGGCGGACGTGGTTGCCGCCCATTACGGCGTGGAGTGCCGCAACGTGCTCACCGGCTTCAAGTGGATCGGCGACCAGATTGCCCGCCTGGAAGCCGCCGGTCAGGTGGAGCGGTTCATCTTCGGCTTCGAGGAGAGCTACGGCTATCTGGCAGGCAGCTATGTGCGCGATAAGGACGCCGTTATCGGCAGCATGCTGATCTGCGAGATGGCTGCCTACTACCGCAGCATCGGTTCCTCCATCAAGGAAGAGCTGGACCGCATCTATGCGGAATACGGCCGCTACCTGAACAAGGTGGACAGCTACGAGTTCCCCGGCCTGTCCGGCATGGACAAGATGGCCGGCATCATGCAGAAGCTGCGTCAGGAGCCCCCGACGGAGTTTGCCGGCTACAAGGTGGTCACCGTGTCCGACTACCAGGCCCGCACCCGCACTGAGCTGGCCACCGGCAAGACCGAGGCCATCGACCTGCCCGCAGCCAATGTGCTGATCTACGCGCTGGAAGGCGGCGCCACCGTGGTGGTTCGTCCCTCCGGCACCGAGCCCAAAATCAAGACCTATTTCACCACTCTGGGCAAGAATGTGGAAGAGGCCCAGGCCCAGAAGGATGCCCTGGCCGCCGCCCTCAAGCCCATCCTGGCCTGAGTTCAAAGGCAGCCGTGAACGGCTGTAAAACAAGATAGAAAAATCCCCGGGGAGCGCTCCCCGGGGATTTTTTTTGTTTGACTGAAATGGAAAACGATCAGCGCAGCACGAAGAACTGCTCATACCACAGAATGAAGCTGTAGAAGCTCCAGATCTGGGTCATGCCACCGTTCTTGCCGCTCTTGTGCTCGTCCAGCAGGCGCAGCAGCTCGGGTACATTGAAGAACTTTTCGGCCACCTCGCCCTCGAACTTCTCACGCACCATGGCATAGTATTTATCCTGCCGCAGCCAGTCGTTCAGCGGAACCGGGAAGCCCAGCTTCTTGCGCTTGGCCACGCTCTCCGGCAGCTGCTTGAGGGCTGCACGGCGCAGCGCGATCTTGGTCTCGGTCTTGCTGGACCGGTATTGGGCGGGGATGGAGAGCGCCAGCTCCAGCATTTCACGATCCAGGAAGGGCACCCGCAGCTCCAGGCTGTTGGCCATGCTCATCCGATCCGCCTTCAGCAGAATGTCGTAGAGCATCCAGGTGTGGATGTCCACCCACTGCAGCTGGGTGGGCTCATCCAGACCGGCCGAAGCGTCAAAGTAGGGCTTGAAGAACTCCTCGGGGGTCTTTTTGTGGTACTGCTTTTTCAGGTATTTGTCCCGCTCGGCGGGGGTGGCGAACACATAGTTCGCACGCATGCACCGCTGCCAAGGCTCCTTTGCGCCACGCATCAAAAAGTTCCTGCCCTTGAAGTCCGGCAGAACACCGGCCACCGCGCCCGCGGCCTTGCGCAGAAAACGGGGGGTCTTGTGTTCGTACTCCTCAAAGTGATGGGCCGCGCAATACAGCGGATAGCCGCCGAACAGCTCGTCGGCGCCCTCGCCGGACAGCACCACCTTCACATAACGGGCGGCGTTTTTGGTCAGGAAATACAGCGGCACCTCGCTGGGGTTGGGCATGGGCTCATCCAGATACCACTGGATGGTCTTGTTGGCCTCGAAGAACTCGTCGGCGCTCACCTTGTTGGCGATGCTGGGCACACCGATCTCCTTGCTGAAGGCCTGGGCATAGGGCAGCTCGGAGTATTTTTCCTCCTCGTAGCCCACGCTGAAGCTCTTTACCTTGGGGGTGCCCTTGGCCACTTCGTTCACCACAAAGCTGGAATCCACGCCGGAGGAGAGGAAGCAGCCCACCTCCACGTCCGCAATCTGGTGAACCTTCACGCTCTCGGCAAAGGTTTCGGTGATGGCCTTTTCCCAGTCCTCCATGCTCTTGGACTCGTCCACATGGTAGCGGATGTCGTAATACCGCTCCACCTTCAGTTCGCCCTTTTTCCAGGTGAACATGTGAGCGCCGGGCAGCTTGTACACGCCCTTGAACATGGTTTCCTCGTTGGGAATGTATTCGATGGACAGGTACTCCGGCAGCCGCTCCTCGTTCAGCTCCTTCTTGAAGCCGGGATGGGGCAGAAAGCCCTTGATCTCGCTGCCGAAAATAAAGTGGCCGCCTTCATTGTAATAATAATAGGGCTTGATGCCGAAGATGTCCCTTGCGCCGAACAGGGTTTCGTTCTTTTTGTCCCACAGGATAAAGGCGAACATACCCCGCAGCTTGGCGGGCAGGCCGCTGCCCCATTCCTCGTAGCCGTGGATCAGAACCTCGGTGTCGGAATGGGTGGCGAAGGTGTGCCCGGCGGCTTCCAGCTGGGCGCGCAGTTCCATGAAGTTGTAGATCTCGCCGTTGAACACGATGACGACGCTGCCGTCCTCGTTGAACATGGGCTGGCTGCCGCCCTCCAGGTCGATGATGGACAGCCGCCGATGACCCAGAGCCACCTGCTCGTCCACATAAAAGCCCTCGCCATCCGGCCCGCGGTGGGCGATCAGGTCTGCCATCTGCTTGATGGTCTGTTTCGCCTGTTCGGCGTCATGCTTTGCACTGGCAAAGCCCACAAATCCGCACATAGTGCCTTCCTTTCCGCCCGGTCAGTCACGCAGGCTCTTGTTGCCGAAATAGCGTTTGTATTTGCGGTAATTGTTCAGCTGGTTCTTGGCGTACCAGATGGCCCGCTTGAGGGTGAAGTCCTCCTTGCAGAACAGCTGGTGAGTCACCTTACCCTCCTTCATCAGCCGGCGTACTTCGGCCAGCAGCTCCTGATCCTTCAGGTACTTCCTGATGATGCCGGCGGGGGCGATCATCCACAGGTGCCGGGTGTCGGCGATGGTCAGGCCCTGAGGCTTGTTTTCCACCACGTCCTCCACCAGCCATTTGGCCAGATTGTAGCCGCTGGCGGTCACAAAGAAGCTGGACCGGCCCTGACGGGGGTTCATCTCGAACAGCTTGTACTGGCCGTCGCGGGAATCGTACTTCATGTCGAAGTTGGAGAAGCCCTCCCAGCCCACGTCCTCCAGGAAGGCCTTCATCCGGCCCATCAGCTCCTCGTCCTTGATGGACATAATGGCCGCGTAGTTGCCGATACCCTCGGGAGTCTGTTCCTCCAGCAGGGGGCGGCCCAGCGCCATCAGGTGAACCTTATGATCCCGGCCGGAGTAGCAGTTCAGCACCCGCATGCAGTTGTCGTCGCCGGGAATGTATTCCTGCAGCACCAGATTGTCCTGATAGCTGGAGGAGTAGATGGCCGCGCAGATGGCCTCGTATTCCTCCCGGTTGTAGGCCACGAACACCTTCTTCTTGTGGGGGAAACGGCAGTTCCAGTAGGCCACGCTGTTGCTGGCCTTGATGATGCAGGGGAACTCGAAGGGAATCTCCACGGTTTTCCAGTTCTGGTTGGTGCAGCCGAAGGTCTTGGGGTAGGCAAGGCCGTGGGCCTCGCAGGCCTTGTAGAAATACTCCTTGGTATCCAGCTGCTCCACCAGTTCGGGGGTGGGGCAGGCGAACCTGTAAAGGCCCTCCAGCGCGGAGCGGTTGCGGGCCATCAGGCCGGTGTAGTTGTCGCCGCAGCTCACCAGCACCAGCGTACGGCCGGTGTGGGCGGCGGCAAAGTCCTGCAGAGTCTTGACGAACACCGCGTCATCCTCCAGATTGGGCTCCACCACGGCCATCTTCACCAGCTTGGAATTGGCGGTGGCGGCCAGCGCACCCTTGCCGATGGCAAGGCTGGTCACACCGTATTCCATATAGAAGCTGCGGGCCATGCCGTAAACGTTGGCGTCGCTGCCCAGCAGCACGGGAAGGATCTGTTCCATAGGTTTTTGTTTCACCTGAACTTTCCAAATTTCTTTCATCTTATCAGTATTGCTCATAAGCCCTTCTATTTTACTTCTTTTCTTTATGGATTGTCAAACAAAAGCAATGCTTTTAAACCGGCCATTGATGTAGTATAATAAAAGAATAATTGGGCAACTGTGCCCGTATGAGGGAAAGGACTAACACATCATGTGTGGAATTGTTGGCTTTACCGGCATGCACGCCGGGCGTGAAGCGATTTTGAAAGCAATGACGGATGCCATTGCCCACCGCGGGCCGGACGGCGAGGGCAGCTATTTCGGCAGCGGGGTGGCGCTGGGCCACCGGCGGCTGTCCATCATCGACCTTGCGGGCGGCGCCCAGCCTATGTTCAACGAGGATAAAAATCTGGCCGTGGTATTCAACGGCGAGATTTACAATTTCATGGAGCTGCGTGCCCAGCTGGTGGAAGCAGGCCACACCTTCTCCACCGACCATTCAGACACCGAGGTTCTGCTCCACGGCTACGAGGAATGGGGCGAAGGCATGCTGGCGAAGCTGCGGGGTATGTTCGCCTTTGCCATCTGGAACGAGGCCGAGCAGACCCTGTTCTGTGCCCGGGACCACTTCGGTATCAAGCCCTTCTACTATTATCTTACCGATGAGGGCGAGCTGCTCTTCGGCAGCGAGATCAAGAGCTTTCTGGCCCATCCCGGCTTCAAAAAGGAGCTGAACCAGAGCCAGCTGGAGCTGTATCTCAGCTATCAGTATTCCCCGGGGGAGGACACCTTCTTCAAAGGCGTGAAAAAGCTGCTGCCCGCCCACAGTCTGCTGTGGAAGGCCGGGCAGGTGGATGTGAAGCGCTACTGGGAGCCCCGCTTTGAGCCGGAGCGGGGCAAGAGCCTTTCCGACTGGGAAAGCCGGGTGGAAGAGGTCATGCGCCAGAGCGTGGCCGCCCACAAGATCAGCGACGTGGAGGTGGGCTCCTTCCTGTCCTCCGGCGTGGACTCCAGCTACATGGCCTACCTTGCCCATGTGGACAAGACCTTCACCGTGGGCTTTGCCAACAAGCAGTACGACGAAACCGACTACGCTGCCGAGTTCAGCAAATTCATGGGCGTGAAGAACTACGCCTACCGCATCGAGCCGGAGGAATACTGGGAGAATCTGCCCCGCATCCAGTACCACATGGACGAGCCTCTGGCAGATGCCGCCAGCGTGGCCCTCTATTTTGTGAACCGGGAAGCGGCCAAGCAGGTGAAGGTCTGCCTGTCCGGCGAGGGCGCGGACGAGTTCTTTGGCGGTTACAACATCTACAAGGAGCCTTTCACCGTCTCCTGGTACGACCATATCCCTCTGCCCATTCGGCGGGCCATCGGCGCGGTGGCGGAACAGCTGCCCCCGGTGCACGGCGTAAACTTCCTGGTGCGGCGCTCCCGCCCGCTGGAAGAGCGTTACATCGGCAACACCAACCTGATGGGCGAGCGGCGGAAAAAACAGTTGCTGAAACACTATACCGGCGGCAAAAAACCGACGGATCTTTCCAGACCGTATTTTGAAAAGACCGCCGGGCAGGACCCGGTGACCCGGATGCAGTACACCGACCTGCACCTGTGGATGGTGGGCGACATCCTCTTGAAGGCGGACAAGATGAGCATGGCCAACAGCCTGGAGCTGCGGGTGCCCTTCCTGGACAAGGAGGTCTTTGAGGTGGCGCGCCACATCCCGGTGGAGTGCCGGGCGGACGCGGAGCACACCAAGATGGCTCTGCGCGGCGCGGCGGCCCGGAGCATTCCGGAAAAGACCGCCGACAAAAAGAAGCTGGGCTTCCCGGTGCCGGTGCGCGCCTGGCTGCGGGAGGAAAAATATGCGGCCATCGTGCGGGAGAAATTCCAGAGCGAATCCGCCGAAAAGTTCTTCAATACCCGCGAGCTGACCAGAATGCTGGATCAGCACATGAGCGAAAAGCGGGACAACTGGCGTCAGATCTGGTGCGTGTTCATGTTCCTGACCTGGTACGAGGAATATTTTGTGAAGCGCTGAGCACAGCATCGCCCCGGCGGCAGAATTGGCAAGGCCGCGCCGCCGGGCGCATACATAAAAGCAGGGGCCTGCCCGAACCGGGCGCGCCCGCTGCGCATCGATCCCAAATCAAGCAGAGGGGGCATTTGACCATGAAATTAGAACAACTGCTCAATGGGCTGGACTACACACTGGTGCAGGGCAGCCTGGACACCGAGGTGGTGGATATTGCCTACGACTCCCGTAAGGTACAGCCCGGCTGGGCCTTCGTGTGCATTGTGGGCACCAACCGGGACAGCCACGACTATGCCATGGATGTGGCCGGTCAGGGCGCTTCGGTGCTGGTGATCGAGCACAGGCTGGACGAGGTGCCCCAGGGCGTGACGGTGGTGCAGGTGGAAAGCAGCCGCCGGGCGCTGGCGCTGCTGTCCTGCAATTATTTCGGCCGGCCTGCGGAAAAGCTGATCACCATCGGTGTGACCGGCACCAAGGGCAAGACCACCACCGCACACATGATCCATTCCGTGATGAACGCGGGCGGCCACAAGTGCGGCATCATCGGCACCAATGGTGTGGCCTATCCCGGCGTGAACCGGGCTCTGGTCAACACCACCCCGGAAAGCTACGAACTGCAGAAGATGTTCAGCGAGATGCTGGCTGCCGGCTGCGACAGCGTGGTGATGGAGGTTTCCAGCCAGGGCCTGATGATGGACCGGGTCACCGGCATCCACTTCAAGGTGGGCGTATTCACCAACCTGTATCCGGATCACATCGGCGGCCCCGGCGAGCACGCCAGCTTTGAGGAATACCGGGCCTGGAAGGGCCAGCTGTTCCGCCGGTGCGACGTGGGTGTGGTGAATGTGGACGACAAAAACTGCAGCACCCTGCTGGCGGGCCACACCTGTAAGCTGGTCACCTATGGCATGCACCGCGAGGCCGACTTCCGGGCCAGCGAGCTGCATCTGCTGCGGGAGGAGAACTTCCTGGGCATCCGGTTCCATGTGTCCGGCCGGGAGGATATGGATGTGAAGGTGAACATGCCCGGCGAGTTCAGCGTCTACAACAGCCTGGCCGCCATCGCGGTGGGCCGTGTGCTGGGCGTTCCCCACGACGCCATCCACGACGGACTGATGAACATCTCGGTCAAGGGCCGGGTGGAGCTGGTGCCGGTGAGCAAGGACTTCACCGTGCTCATCGACTTTGCACACAACGAGGCCGGCGCCGAGAGCCTGCTCACCACCCTGCGGGCCTACGAGCCCAAGCGTCTGGTGGTGCTGTTCGGCTGCGGCGGCGACCGCAGTCGCCTGCGCCGCTACGGCATGGGCGAGGTGGCCAGCCGCAAGGCGGATTTCCTGATTCTTACCGAGGACAATAACCGCTTTGAATCGGTGGACCAGATCATCAAGGACATCAAGATCGGCATCGCCCAGGGCAACCCGGACGTGCCCTATGTGGAGATTCCGGATCGATTGGACGCGCTGCACTACGCGCTGGATCACGCCCAGAAGGGCGACCTGATCGCGGTGATCGGCAAGGGCCACGAGACCTACCGGGACCGGATGGGCAAAAAGACTCCCTTCCTGGAGCGGGAGCTGATTCTGGAATACGCGGCCCAGATCGGGCTGAAATGACCCCTGCCGCCCGGATGGGCGGCCACGCCGGGGCGGCTTTGCCAACAAAAGCAGCCCCGGCCATTCTATCGAAAGAAGGCAGTGAAACGACCTATGGCCATTCTTGGCATTGACCTTGGAACCACCAACAGTCTGGCCGCCGTCTGGAAGGACGGCCGCAGCCAGCTGATCCCCAACGCCTACGGCGAGACTTTGACCCCCAGCGCGGTGAGCATCGATGAGGATGGCACTGTGCTGGTGGGTGCGCCCGCTCGGGAGCGGCTGGTCAGCCACCCGGAGCGCAGCGCCACCGCGTTCAAGCGCAGCATGGGCACCGACCGGGTGTTTACGCTGGCCGGCCGGGAATACAGCCCGGAGGAGCTTTCCGCGCTGGTGCTGCGTCAGCTCAAGCAGGACGCCGAGGCCTTTCTGGGCGAGCCGGTCACCGAAGCGGTGGTCAGCGTGCCCGCCTACTTCAACCATGCCCAGCGGGCCGCCACCAAGCGGGCGGGTCAGCTGGCCGGCCTGACGGTGGACCGGCTCATCAACGAGCCCAGCGCCGCCGCCCTGGCCTGCTACGACCCGGAAAAGGGCGACGCGGCCTTTCTGGTCTATGACTTCGGTGGCGGTACGCTGGATGTTTCGGTGGTGGACTGCTTTGAAAATGTGGTGAATATTCTGGCCGTCAGCGGCGACAACGCTCTGGGCGGCAACGATTTCGACGCGGCCATCGCCCACATGTACTGCCAGAAAAACGGCATCGACTATCAGGCGCTGCAGCCCCGCCAGCGGGCAATTCTGCTGCGGCAGGCCGAGCAGTGCAAGCAGACCCTGACCCAGGCCCCCGTGGCCATGATGGTGCTGGAGCTGGAGGGGCTGAAGGGCTCCATGGCTCTCACCGGCCAGATGCTGATTCAGCAGGCGCAGACCCTGTTCAGCCGCATGCGCACCCCGCTTTTGCGCGCGCTGAAGGACAGCGGCCTTTCCCCCAGCGAGCTGCAGGCGGTGGTGCCGGTGGGTGGCAGCTGCAAAATGCCGGTGGTGCGCCAGTACTTAAACCACCTGCTGGGCCAGAAGCTGGCCAATCCCGGCAGCCCGGACACTGTGGTGGCGCTGGGTGCGGGTATGTACGCCGCCATGAAGGAGCGCCGCACCGAGGTGAAGGAGCTGGTTCTCACCGATATCTGCCCCTTTACCCTGGGCGTGGGTGTGTACAACCCGGCGGATGAGGACAACCTGCTTATGAGCCCCATCATCGAGCGCAACAGCGCCCTGCCCACCAGCAAGGTAGAGCGGTACTACACCACCAGCGAGGGCCAGACCCGGCTGCGCATTCAGGTGTTTCAGGGTGAGGAGATGTATTGCCGCGAAAACCAGAAGCTGGGCGAGCTGGATCTTCCGGTGCCTGCCGCCCCGGCGGGCAAGGAGGGCGCGGACGTGCGCTTTACCTATGATATCAACGGCATTCTGGAGGTGGAGGCCACCAGCCTGACCACCGGCCGCACCATCAGCACCGTGCTGGTGGGGCAGGGCAGCGGCCTGACCGAGGAGCAGGCCCGCCGCCGTTTGAAGGAGCTGGAGGGGCTGAAAATCCATCCCCGCGATCAGCAGGAGAACCGTCTGTTGCTGGCCAAGGGCGAGCGCCTGTGGCAGGAGGCTCTGGGCGAAGAGCGCCAGATCATCGGCCAGGCGGTGCAGCTGTTCGGCGAGGCACTGGCCAGCCAGGAGAACGGGCGTATCCTGCGGGCCCGTGCCCGCATCAAGGACCTGCTGGACCGGCTGGAGGCCGGACTCTCGCTGGAAGGGCTGGATTTTTCCGGCTTTGACGATCCGGACGATGAACCGGACGAGGATGAGGACGAAACGCTATGAGCATCTGGGAGGTTTTGGGCATTGCGCCCACCACCGATAAGGCAGCCATCCGGCACGCCTATGCGCAGAAAACACGCACCTGCCACCCGGAAGAGGATCCGGAGGGCTTTGATGCCCTGCATAAGGCCTTCACCGCCGCCATGCGCGCCGCCCGTCAGGGGGTAAATATGGCGGTAATGGAGCCGGAAAGCGCCCCGGTGCCCGCCGCCCCTGCGAAGGCAGACAGCGCCGAGGCCCGCCGTGCCGCTGCAAAGGCGGCCCGTGCCGCCCGCCGCGCTGCCGAACAGCAGGCGGTGGAGCAGTATGCCAGTCGGGCCCAGCGCCGGGCGGGCAGAATCATCCAGCTGGGTCAGGGCGAGCAGGAGGAGGGCCAGCAGTTCGACTTCGCGGCGGTGGATGCTGCCCCGGCACAGCCTGTGCCGGAGCAGAAAAACGAACCCGATCGTCCGCTTACCCATGAGGAGCTGGCCTGGCGCAACGGCCCTGCCCCCGCGCCGGAGCAGGCGCAGCAGGAAAACGGGAAACAGGAGCGAAAGCCGATTTATCAGCAGCCGAAGCCGGAGGAAAACCCGGCCCGGCAGGCAGTTGCCACAACGCGGCCCAAAAATGGCTGGCGGATTGCCGCGCTGCTTCTGGCGGCTGGCGTTCTGTTTCAGCTGATACGGGGCAGCTTTATCTGGGCCACCCTGCTGCTGATTGCCCTTTGCTGGTGCGGCATGCAGGGGGTGAACATCGACTGGAACCAGTCCCGGCTCAGCCGGCGGATCATGGGCCTGTGGGGTGTGGGTCTGGTACTCATCCCGGTGCTCTGGTTCTTCGTGATGGCTGTTACCTGGGGTCTGCACGGCGCGCAGGACGCCGCGCTGGATTATGCGGTGGGCTCCATCTTCTTGAGCGTTCTGGCGGCGCCGTTCGGAATTTGCTCCACACTGGTGGCACGGCAGCGTGCCCGCAATCGCTAAAAACACATGACTGCCCCTCTTCGGCTCATATAAATGAGCGAAGGGGGGCGATTTTTTTGCAAAAACAAACACCACAGGCCGCCCAGAACCGGGGAATGAGACTTCGCACCCGGCTGGCGGCCGGTTTTTTTGTGGCTGTGTGCTTTTCCACGCTGGTGGGGCGGCTCTGGTATCTGCAAATCCATGAATACGATTTTTATGCCCAGCGGGCGGCGGGCCAGCAGCTGCGGGACAGTGTGGTTCCCGCGCCACGGGGGGATATTCTGGACGCAAACGGCACCCCGCTGGCGGTGTCTGCCAGCTGCTGGACCATCCGGGCAGTACCTAGAGAGATGGCGGACGAGGATGTGGCCGCGGCATCCGCCGCACTGGCCCGGATTCTGGAGCTGAACGAAGCGGATGTGCTGGAAAAACTGGGCCAGCGCAAAAGCAACGACGCGCTGCTCAAGCGCCGGGTGGATCAGGCCACCGCCGACGCGGTGCGTGAAGCCTGCCTGGAAAACGACTGGCAGGGCATCCTCATTTTGCAGGATACCAGGCGGTGGTACCCGGAGGGGGATTTCGCCGCCAGTCTGCTGGGCTTTACCAATGTGGACAATCAGGGTGTGGCCGGGCTGGAGCTGGAATACAACAGCCTGCTCACCGGGCAGGACGGCCGGGTGCTCAGCGCCAAGAACGCCTGGGGCTACGACATGCCCACCGATTATGACACCTACATTCAGCCGGTGCAGGGCAACAGCCTGCAGCTCACGGTGGATGTGAATGTCCAGCATTATCTGGAAAACTATCTCTCCACGGCGGTGAAGGAGCACAGCGTCACCGCCCGCGGAGTGGGCATTGTGATGGAGGTGGATACCGGCCGCATTCTGGCCATTGCCACCAAGCCGGACTACGACCCCAACGAACCCCGGGTGATTCAGGATGAAGCGGTGCGCGCCCAGGTGGATGCCCTCACCGGCGAGGAGCGAACCCAGGCCCTCACCCTGGCCCAGCAGACCCAGTGGCGAAACAAGGCGGTGAGCGACCTTTACGAGCCCGGTTCGGTGTTCAAGCTCATCACCTGTGCCGCTGCGCTGGACGCAGGCGTGGCCACCACCAGCGACAGCTTTTTCTGCGGCGAGTCATACGGGGTGGCAGGGATTCATTTTCACTGTGCCAACCACAAGCAGCATGGGGTACAGAATCTGGCTCAGGCCCTGCAGAACAGCTGCAACCAGAGCTTCATTCAGATTGGCCAGCGGTTGGGCAAGGAGGCCTTCTGCGATTATTTTGCCGCCTTCGGGTTGCAGGAGGCCACCGGCATCGATCTGCCTGCCGAACCAAAGAAAAGCGAGTTTTACACCGCCGACCGGATGGGGCCGGCGGTTATTTTGGCAAAAAGACCGCATAGCCCCCCGATGCCCCGGCATAGAATGGCAGCAAAGGTCCGCTGCGGGCCGGAAAGAGGGAATGAACATTGAAGGGAACACCGCGGATAACGGTTGCTTTTGAAGAGGGAGGGCCGCCGCTGGAGGAGCTGCTGCGGCAGATTCTGGAACAGGACGCTGCTTTCTGGCAGGAGGACGGATGGAACAGGACGCAATGATGACCCCCATCGCCCTCTATCTGCGACTCAGCTCGGCAGACGGAGAGGGGGCAGAAAGCGGCTCCATCGCCAATCAGCGCACCTATCTGCACCGGTGGGCGGAGGAAAACGGATTCCGGGTGGTGGCGGAGTTTCAGGATGACGGTTACACCGGCACCGACTTTGAGCGTCCCGGCTTTCAGCGGCTGATGGCCCAGCTGAAAAACGGGCGCATTCGCTGCTTTGCCACCACCGACCTTTCCCGTCTGGGGCGCAACTGCGGCCAGGCGCTCACACTGGTGGAGGAGACCTTTCAGCGGTTGGGTGTGCGCTACATTGCGGTGAACGACGGCTA
Source organism: Allofournierella massiliensis (assembly GCF_964241245.1). Classification (NCBI taxonomy): domain Bacteria; kingdom Bacillati; phylum Bacillota; class Clostridia; order Eubacteriales; family Oscillospiraceae; genus Allofournierella; species Allofournierella massiliensis. Next base: position 20,119 of record NZ_CAXSWZ010000005.1, on the reverse strand, counting down.
CGACACCGGAAAAATGAGCCGGGAGAGCCTGGACCCCAGCGTGTTTAAATTTCTGCTCAACGAGCTGTATGCCAAGGATTGCAGCGCCAAGGTGCTGCGGGCAAAACGCACGCTGCAACGGGAGGGCAAATTTCTGGGCGGGCAGGCCCCCTATGGCTACCGCATCGACCCGGCGGACAAATATCGCCTTTTGCCGGATGAGGAAACCGCCCCGGTGGTGCGCCGCATCTATCATTCGTTTCTGGCGAGGCAGACGCTGGGGCAGATCGCCCGCACGCTGGAACAGCAGGGGATACCGTCTCCCGCTGCCCGCCGGGCGGGCCGGGAGGGCGGAGCATGGAGTACTGCCACCCTGCGGCGCATCCTGACCCTGCCCACCTACCGGGGAGCACTGACCCAGCATGTGACCGAGATGACCAGCTACAAGGTTCACACCCGCCGCCCGGTACCGCCCGGGCAGTGGATGGTATGCGAGAATACCCACCCGCCGCTGGTGAGCGAAGAGGAGTTCCGGCAGGCGCAGGCGCTGCTGGGGCGGCGGCGCTATGCGAGCCGGACAGGGGAGCACGCGCTCAGTGGGCTGGTTGTTTGCGCCGACTGCGGAGGGCGAATGTATCCCCACCGGGTGGGAGGCTACTGCTATTTTATCTGTGGTACTTATGCCCGGAATTCAGGGCAGTGCAGTGCCCACCGTATTCGGGAGGATAGGCTGGAGCAGCTGGTGCTGGAACGGCTGCGGCCGCTTATGCAGTGTGCCGCGGCTTCGGAACAGCTTGCCCGCCGTCTGTGCGTCGACCTTTCTTTCGACCAAACGGCCCCGGAGCGTTTGCAGCAAAAGCTGGATCGCTTGGCAGCCCAGCGCCGTCAGGCTTATGCGGATCGGCTGGAAGGACTGATCGATGCAGGGGAATATGCCATAGTTTCCGCCCGGCTGCGGAAAAAGGAAGAGGGCCTGCGCTGCCTCTTGCAGAGGCAGACCAAACAAAAAACAGGGCCGGATTTGGAGGAGATGCGGAAGCGGGCCGAGGATCTGCTGGAGTTGAAGCGTCCGAACCGGGCGGTATTGGGCAGACTGATCCGAAAGATTACAGTGGCAGAGGACGGCGGAGTGGAAATTTACTGTTCCTTTGCCCGACCACTGCCGGGGGATGGATGTGACAATGGGGCGGAAAAGGAAATCAATACAAATGGCGCAATTTTTTAAAAAATGGAAGAATATGGACAGGGCCCTGTCCATCATGGCCGTTATACTGGTAAAGAAAGGAAATCAAGGGGGAGAATGGCTATGGGGGACATCTGGGCAGGGCAACGCAACCGGCCCCTTCGGCTTTTGGCGGTGCAGCTGGAAAAGACGAGGGACAACGGCACCCGGAACAGAGAATTCATGGGGGAAGAGCTGGCCGGAGCAGATATTCTTTATCTGAACTCATCAGCCGAATCATACAGAGAAGTGTCAGAACTGGCTGACTGGGCAAGACAGCGGGGAATTCTGGTGCTCTGGAATCCGGGCAGGCTGAAAAATGCCCGGATGCTGCCCACCCGTGGATGTGTAATTCTGCAAAGCGAATTGAGCGCGGAAGATGAGCTGGAAGCATTGCGGGAATTGTTCTGTACGCCCAGTCTGACCACAACACTGGATCGGGAAACCCTGGTGCAGACGCTTCAGGAGGCTTCACGGGCCAGGCTGGCAATGGTGCAGGCCAGCGGCAGCGGGAAAAAACGCAATCTGGCGCGAAGTCTGGCTTGTCAGGGCTGGCAAATGCCTCGGGAAGGGGCTTTGGTGGTGAGCATTGGATCCAGTGCGGACTGCCGGTTGGAAGAGGTGGTGGAACTGTGGCACGGAACTGTGAAACGAACCGGAGAACTGGATGTACTGTGGGGAACTGCGTTCAATCTGGAACAATCGGATACCCTGCGGCTGGTGCTGATGGCTGTGACACCGGGAATGCCGAATGGATGATGCGCTGTTTTGAGCGCTGGCTTCACCATACCGGAATGACCGAAACGGAAAAACAGGAGTGTCGTCGCCGGGCTGCACAGGGCTTTGAGCAGCCGGCAGAAATTTTTTTGCTGGGAGCCTCCCGAAAGCTCCAATGTCAGATGCTTCGTGCTTTGGGAACGCGGCCTGCCCGAAGACAGAGCAGCTGCCGGCTGGGCAACTGGCGGATCTGGCTTTGTTCATCGGATGAACACGAAAATCCGCACAACGGGTTCCTTGAACCGGGGCAGAAGTCCGCTGGAAAAGGCTGCGCAATTCTGTTGGCATGCGCCGGAAGAGGCGGCAGGCTTCGAGCCCGGGAGGCCTGGAACAGGGGCTGTGATGGTACGGCTGGACGGCTGCAGAATGTTCCGGTTCTGGCGGTGCAGATTGAATTCTGCACCCGGCTGGAGAATCGACAACTTGGCCGGCAGGAAAATCGGGAAGCGCTGTTGCAGCAGACGGCGGAGGACTTTCTGGGCCGGCAGGTGCCCACATTTACGGTGTCGGCGGGGCGGCGGGGGCGCTGCTGCAGAGAGCGCCTGTGGTATCAACTGGCCAAACTGCTGTGTGAATGAAAAAAGGCGCGGATGTGTGCTCTGTGAAGAGCAGCATCCGCGCTTTTTCTTTTTTCGATCAGTTGGAGTATAATATGGACAATGGTGTGTCCATGCAGAAGCGTAGCATGTAAGAAAAAGGGGCCTTCAGGGGACGATCAGTTCCAGTGCGTCATCCACCAGACGGGCGACAGCCTGAGCCTGCTGTGGAGTAAGCGTTCGCATTCGGTCGGTCACGTGTTGAATGGCCGCGGCATTGCCGTTTTCCTGTTCCGGAGCGGCCAGAAACAGCTCGGCCAGGCTGATTCCAAGCCCGGTGCAGACACGGGCGAGGGTGTATACAGTGGGGCAGCGCAGGCCGCGTTCCACATGGCCGAGAAAGGCCGGGTTCATGCCGCATTCCAGTGCAAGTTTTTCCAGGCTCATTCCCCGGTCCGTGCGCAGTTGGCGGATGCGGGCGCCCACCTGCCGTGCAATTGTTTTGCTTTCTGCCATGGTCCTCTCCCTTGGTTGTAGTTTTTGATTGTGTTTTCTTTACTTTAGTGTATTTGAAACCGGTGTTCAAATTAGTATTGATAGTGTGAACTGTATTGAAAAGTATTAAGACAAAGGGTATACTGAAAGGGTTAACCATAACCGTTTTTATTTGATTTTGGAGGGAATGGCGTGCGCGATACAGAGATTGCCAGGAAACAGCACCGTCTGCTGGCTTTGCAGCAGGAGTTGCTGGGCGGCAGGGTGATCAATAAAAAGGAGTGGGCTGCCCGTTTCGGGGTGACAGAAAAAAGCATTCAGCGTGATCTGGATGATCTGAAAGCCTTTTTTGCGGAAGGGCGGGATGGCCGGGAGGTGCTGTATGATCCGGGCGCCCGGGGATATCGCCTTACCCGGCAGCAGACCTCCACCCTGACCAACAGTGAGGTGCTGGCGGTGTGTAAAATCCTGCTGGAGAGCCGCTCCATGGTGAAGGAAGAGATGTTCCCTATTCTGGATAAGCTCATCCAGGGCTGCACACCGGCTGCGCAGCTGCAGCAGGTGGAGGCACTGATTCGCAACGAGAGATTCCACTATGTGGAGCCGCACCATGGCTGCCGGTTTATTGAGTCTCTCTGGCAGTTGGGAACCGCGGTGAAGGAGCAGCGGGTGCTGCATATTCGCTACCGGAAAATGGACGGAATCCTCTGTGACCGGGTGGTGGAACCGGTGGGAATTCTGTTCAGTGAGTATTATTTTTATCTGGCGGCTTTTATCCGGGGCATCGATCGGCAGGAGCATTTTGAAAACCCTCAGGACAAAAGCCCTACCATTTATCGCATCGACCGAATCACTCATTTTCAGGTGACCGACGAGCATTTTCGGGTACCTTATAAAAACCGTTTTCAGGAAGGTGAGATGCGCAAGCGCATCCAGTTCATGTATGGCGGAAAACTGGAAAAGGTTCGGTTTGTCTATACCGGCCCCAATCTGGAGGCGGTGCTGGATCGGCTGCCCACCAGCCGGGTGGTGGGGCGCGATGCCCGGGGATACCCCATCGCTGAAGCTGAGGTATTCAGCGGCAACGGCCTGGATATGTGGCTGAAAAGCCAGGGAGACTGGGTGGAACTGGAAAAAACCACCGATCAGAAGGAAAGCGATGCTTGCCCCCAAAGCGGCCATGGTGTACAATAACCCCAGACAAGCAGGCGGGCCGAATGTGGCCCGATGAAGAAAAAGGAGTTAACTATCATGGAACATCTGCTGGAGATCTGTGTGGATTCGCTGGAATCCGCTCTGGCCGCCCAGGCAGGCGGCGCCGACCGTCTGGAGCTGTGTGGCAGTCTGATCATTGGGGGAACAAGCCCCTCCATTGCGCTGGTGCGCCAGGTGATGGAGCAGGTTCATATTCCGGTGAATGTGCTGCTGCGCCCCCGCTTTGGCGATTTCTGCTTTACCCCTTCTGAACAGGAGGCTACCCTGTGGGAGATTGAGCAGTGCCGTGCGCTGGGGGTGAACGGTGTGGTGTTGGGCGCTCTGCTGCCCAATGGCGCGCTGGACCGGGAATTTCTGGCCCGCTGTGTGGCTGCAGCAGGGGGGCTTCACCGCACGCTGCACCGGGCATTTGATGTCTGCCGCGATCCCTTTGAGGCCTTGGAGGATGCGGTGGAGCTGGGCTTCGACACCATCCTCACCTCCGGCCAGCAGGCAAAGGCCGAGCAGGGCATTCCGCTGCTGACCCAGCTGGTGCAGCGGGCCGATGGCCGGGTGAACATTCTGGCAGGCAGCGGCGTGAACCCCGGCAACATGGAAAAACTGGCTGCCGCCGGTGTGCGTCAGTTCCATTTCTCCGCCAAAAAGGCTGTAGAAAGCCCCATGGCCTTCCGCCGGCAGGGCGTGCCCATGGGCTTGCCTGTGGCGGATGAATATCTGCGGGAATACACCGATGCGGCGCTGGTCCGCCAGGCCAAGGAGCTTCTTGCGGGCCTCTAAAGCCACAGATGGACACAAATTGCAAGGCATGAATTGCACAAAATACCGAAAAAATGTTTGTGCAAACAATAGAAAAGTATTCGATCTTCTGGAAAAATGTTGACAGTCTGTGAACGGATTGGTAAGATTTAGCTGACAAGAACAGTGGGTTGTTACTGTACGGCAGGCAAGACCATATTCAAACACATCTCTTCCGCAGTGCGGAGGAGGGTTTTGAATATGGTTTTTTTATTGCCTCGGCAAAAGGCGAGAGGAACGTGCGAATGAAGGTACTCAAATCCATCAACAATAACGTTGTGTCCTGCCTGGACGAAAACGGCCAGGAAGTGATCGCCATGGGCCGGGGGCTGGGCTTTTCCCTTCGCAGCGGCGATGAGCTGGATGCAGCAAAGGTGGAAAAGCTGTTTCGCATGCAGACGCCGGATGAAGCGCGCCGCCTGACGGATCTGTTTTCCACTCTGCCGCCTCAGCAGATCGAGCTATGCAGCCGCATTGTGGACCGGGCGACCGAGGATCTGGGCCGCAAGCTCTGCCCCAGCGTTTATCTGACGCTTACCGACCACATCTGTTTTGCCATTGAGCGGCTGCGCAAGGGCACCGTGTTCCAGAACACCCTTCTGGCAGAGGTGCGAACCTTCTACCCGCGGGAGTATGCACTGGGCAAATATGGTCTGGAGCTGCTGGAGCGGGAGCTGGGAATTCATTTCCCGGATGACGAGGCTGCCAACATTGCGCTGCATCTGGTGAATGCGGAGTACGAAAATTCCATCCGGGACACCCTGCGCATTACCCAGACCCTGCACGATGTGCTTACCAGCCTGGCGGGCTGGCCCCATCTGCATCTGGATCAGGAGAGCGGCTTTTACGACGAGTTTACCGTTCATCTGAAATTCCTGGTATTCCGGGCCTTTTCCGGCCAGGAGCAGACCCAGAAGGATCCGCGTTTTGTGGAAGCGGTGCGGCAGTGTTACCCGGAAGAGTTTCACTGTGCGCAGCAGATTGTGGAAGGACTGTGCAGCCGAAGCGGTACCAGTCTTCCCCCGGAAGAGCAGGCCTATCTGGCCGCCAGCCTGCACCGTACCTGCAGGAAAGTTTAAGCCGGCTGCCGCGTAACAATAAAACAGCATCCCCCGAATATTTCGATTTTGTATAACACAGGACGATCAAGGAAAGGAAGGAACCATTATCATGGGCATTTTCGACAAACTGTTTGGCAAGAAATCCAGCGACATCACTCTGGGTGCGCCGGTGGCCGGCGAGGCTGTTCCCCTGAACCAGGTCAGCGACCCCACCTTCGGTGAGGAGATCCTGGGCAAGGGTGTGGCCATCAAGCCCACCGGCAACCGTGTGGTTGCCCCCTGCGACGCCACCGTGGACCTGATGTTCGACACCGGCCATGCGGTAAGCCTGAAGGCGGACTGCGGCGCTGAGGTGCTGATCCATGTGGGTCTGGAGACCGTGTCGCTGAAGGGTGAGCACTTCACCACCCACGCCAAGACCGGTGACCATGTGACTGCCGGCCAGCTGCTGATCGAGTTCGACCGGGAAGCGGTTGCCGCCGCCGGCTTCGACACCATCACTCCCATGGTGATCTGCAACACTGCGGATTACAAGGAAGTGAACGCACAGACCGGCGCCGCTGTGGCTGAGGGCGATACCGTTCTCACCCTGGTCAAGGAATAAGAGAGAGGAGAACAAACGCAATGCGTCAGGGTACTGGTAGACCCGTATTTTCCGGCGTGGCCATCGGCCGTGCCTATGTGTACCGCCATCAGCAGGCGGAGCTGCCCGGCTCCTGCGGCGATGCCGCCGCCGAGCAGAAAAAATTCGACGAAGCCCGCGAAACGGCCCGCGCTCAGCTGACCGAGCTGTTTGAAAAGACCAAACGGGAAATCGGCGAGGAGCAGGCCATGATTCTGGACGTTCAGATGATGATGCTGGACGATCTGGATTATCTGGAGGGCGTGCAGGACATGATTGCCGGAGGCGCCAGCGCGGCGCAGGCGGCTCACGAGACCGGCGATGCCTTCAGCGCAGCCTTTGCCGCCATGGACGACGCCTATATGCAGGCCCGTTCGGTGGACGTAAAGGACATGGCCACCCGTCTGGTGAACATCCTGTGCGGCGGCAAGACCGGTTTCTCCATGGAGGAGCCCGGCATTCTGGTGGCCGAGGATCTGACCCCCAGCGAGACCGTGCAGCTGCCCAAGGATAAGATCCTGGCCTTTGTGACCCGCCAGGGCTCTTCCAACAGCCACACCGCCATCCTGGCCCGCATCATGAACATTCCTTCTCTGGTGCAGGCGCAGATCACTCTGGACGACGATCTGGACGGCAAGATGATGATTGTGGATGGCTTCGAGGGCCGTTACTACATCGAGCCGGACGAGGATACCCGCGCCGCCATGGAGAAAAAGCGGGACGAGGCTCAGGCCTACCGCCAGCAGCTGGAAGCCTACCGGGGCAAGCCCACCGTTTCCAAGAGCGGCCGCAAGCTGAAGCTGTTTGCCAACATCGGCAACCCGGACGACGTGAAGTATGTGCTGGAGGGCGACGCCGAGGGCGTGGGCCTGCTGCGCAGTGAGTTCCTCTATCTGGGCCGGGATACCTTCCCCACCGAAGAGGAGCTGTTCCAGGCCTACCGCAAGGTGGTGGAAAGCCTGCAGGGCCGCCCGGTGGTCATCCGTACGCTGGATATCGGCGCGGACAAACAGGTGGATTACTTCGGTCTGGAGCACGAAGAAAACCCCGCTCTGGGTTACCGGGGCATCCGCATCTGCCTGACCCGGGAGGATATCTTCCGGCCGCAGCTGCGGGCCATCTACCGTGCCAGCGCCTTCGGCCCCGTGAGCATCATGTTCCCCATGATCATCTCGGTGGATGAGGTTCGCCGCATCAAGGCCTTCTGCGAGACCATCAAGGCCGAGCTTGCCGCCGAGGGCATCGCCTTCGGTGAGGTGGAGCTGGGCATCATGATCGAGACTCCCGCTGCTGCGGTGCTCAGCCGCGAGCTGGCGAAGGAAGTTCAGTTCTTCAGCGTGGGCACCAACGATCTGACCCAGTACACGCTGGCCATTGACCGGCAGAATGCCAAACTGGATGAGTTCTACGATCCCCATCATCCTGCGGTGCTGGCGCTGCTGCGCATGATTGCCGAGAACGCCCATGCGGAGGGCATCTGGTGCGGCATCTGCGGTGAGCTGGGCGCGGATATTTCCCTGACGGAGACCTTCCTGGAAATGGGCTACGACGAACTGTCGGTATCGCCCGGCCGGGTTTTGGAATTGAGAAAGAAAGTTTGCGAAAGCGAGGTATAATCTTATGAAAGAAATCAAACATGTAATCGCTGATCCCCTGGGCCTGCATGCCCGTCCCGCCGGCCTGCTGGTGAAAGAGGCCGCAAAGAACGCCTGCAATGTGACCGTTGCGGTAAACGGCACCTCCGTGGATGCCAAGCGCATCATGGGCGTGATGAAGCTGGCTGCCAAGCAGGGCATGGAACTGACCCTGACCTTCGATGGCGCCGATGAGGAGGCTGCGGCTGCCTCCATGGCCGAGTTCCTGAAGGCCAACCTGTAAGTTTGGGCAAAGAGGGGCGGCTGTGGGCCGGCCGTCCCTGTGCTGATAATTCGGTGTTTCGGCATTGCGGCCGGGCACCGGGATCTGTGTTAGGAGGATATTACTTATGATGCGATTTTTGCAACGCTTGGGCAAGTCTTTGATGCTGCCCGTGGCATGTCTGCCCATCGGCGGTATCCTGATGGGTATCGGTTACTGGATCGACCCCACCGGCTGGGGCGCCAATAGCCTGCTCGCTCTGCTGCTGATCAAGGCCGGCGGCATTCTGATCGACAACATGGCCATTCTGTTCGCTCTGGGCGTAGCCATCGGCATGTCCAAGGATCAGGAGGGTACTTCCGCTCTGGCAGCCATCATCTCCTGGCTGACTGTGCAGACCATGCTCGGTACCAGTGTTGTTCAGCTGATTCTGGGTGCTGACGCCACTGTTCCCGCTGCATTTGCTAAGATCAACAACCAGTTCATCGGTATCCTGTGCGGCCTGATTGCTGCCGGATGCTACAACAAGTTCTACAAGACCAACATGCCCGACTTCCTGGGCTTCTTCGCGGGCCGTCGTTTCGTGCCCATCATGACCGTGCTCACCACTCTGGTGGTCTGCATCCCCCTGTACTTCGTATGGCCCGTTGTTTACGGCTTCCTGGTATGGGTTGGCGAGAGCGTTCTGGGCATGGGCGCTGTGGGCGCCGGCATCTACGGTTTCCTGAACCGTCTGCTGATCCCCATCGGCATGCACCACGCTCTGAACAGCGTGTTCTGGTTTGACGTTGCCGGCATCAACGATATCGGCAAGTTCTGGGGCACCATGGAAGGCGGCGTTCTGGGTCAGACCGGTATGTACCAGGCTGGCTTCTTCCCCGTCATGATGTTCGGTCTGCCCGGCGCTGCGCTGGCCATGTACCACACCGCCAAGGACAAGAAGAAGAAGGTTACCGCCGGCATCCTGCTGTCTGTTGCCCTGTGCTCCTTCCTGACTGGTGTTACCGAGCCCATGGAGTTCTCCTTCATGTTCCTGGCTCCCGCTCTGTACGTTGTGCACGCCCTGCTGACCGGCCTGTCTGTTGGCATCGTGGCTGCTCTGCCCATCCGTGCCGGCTTCAATTTCAGCGCCGGTTTCGTTGACTGGTTCCTGAGCTTCAAGGCTCCCTTCGCCATGAACTCCTGGCTGCTGATCCCCATCGGCCTGGTATTCTTCGTCCTGTACTATGTGATCTTCCGCATCCTGATCGTCCAGCTGAATCTGAAGACCCCCGGCCGTGAGGACGACGACAATGCTGCCGAGATGAACATCGAGCTGGGCAGCAGCGATTACGCTGCCATGGCCGCTGCCATCCTGGAAGGCGTTGGCGGTGCTGCCAACGTGACCAACGTGGACAACTGCATCACCCGCCTGCGTCTGGAAGTTAAGGACCGCCTGCTGGTGGATGAGAAGAAGATCAAGGCTTCCGGCGCTGCCGGCGTGGTTCGTCCCGGCAAGACCAGCGTTCAGGTCATCATCGGACCCAAGGTTCAGTTTGTGGCTGACGAGTTCAAGAAGCTGGTCAAATAAGAGACTGTTCCTCGCATCGGGGCGATGAACGGCGGCATGTCTGGGCCCACAAGACATGTCGTGTCTGCCCGCCCCAACCTCATACAAACGGTCAAGGCCGTATCCCTGCCAGGCAGTGGATGCGGCCTTGGCCGTTTTTGCGCTTGACAGAAGGGGATAAAACAGTTATATTAGTATTTGCTTAAATACTTAAACAAAAAGCGCGGCTTGCGAAGAATGGAATGCTCCGCACCGCGCGGCAAGGGGGAACGTATGCCGTCGAAACGATATGCCCGGGTGGACCGGGACTACTGTGTGGCCTGTGGCTGCTGCGTCAAGGTATGCCCGATGGATGCCATCGCCGTGTGGCATGGGGTGGAGGCCAGAGTGGACGAAGCCCGCTGTGTGGGCTGTGGCCGCTGCGCGAAGGAATGCCCGGCAGGGGCCATTGAACTTGCGGAAAGGGGGATCCGGCAATGAAGAAGGCAAAACACTGGTATGATCATCTGTGGATTGTCACGCCCATCTATCTGGCGCTGGGCTTTTTCAATATCCTGTTTGCCTGGCTGGGCATGATCTTTTTCTGCCTGCCGCTGTTCATTGCCATCTTTGGCGGCAGCAAGCTGTATTGCAACCGCTACTGTGACCGGGGGCAGTTTCTCTCGCTGCTGGGCGGCAGACTGAAGCTCAGCGCCAATCGCCCCACTCCGAACTGGATGCGCTCCAAATGGTTTCGTTACGGTTTTCTGGTCTTTTTCTTTGCCATGTTCTCTCAGATGCTCTGGGTCACCTATCTGGTGGGCTCCGGGGCACAGAATCTGAGCGAGACGGTCAAGCTGTTCTGGACCTTCCGCCTGCCCTGGGACTGGGCGTATCACGGGGAAGCAGTGGCTCCCTGGGTGGCACAGTTTGCCTTCGGCTTTTACAGCCTGATGCTCACCTCCAACCTGATCGGCTGGATCGTGATGGCCCTGTTTAAACCCCGCAGCTGGTGTGTGTTCTGCCCCATGGGCACCATGACCCAGCTGATCTGTAAACTGCGCGCCCCCCGGGGGGAAAGTGTGCAGACTGCCTGCTCCGCGCAGGGGTGCGCCGGCTGTGCCGGATGCGGGAAAAAGGAGGAGTGAGCCATGCGGGAACAGGCGCGGAAAATCGCGGAGCTGATGGGCCAGCTGGCCAACGAAAACAGGCTGCTGATCCTGTGTGCTCTGCTGGAAAAGCCCATGACCGTGGGTGAGCTGGCAGGTACGGTGCCGGGCATCAGCGGGCCCGCACTTTCGCAGCATCTGCAAAAGCTGCGGGCAGGGCAGCTGGTGCAGGCACAAAAGGAGGGGCAGTTCGTACGTTATTCCATCAAGGATGAACGGCTGTATGCCCTGATGGCCCTTCTCAAGAAGGAATATTGCGGCGAAACCGCTTTATAATTACATTATTAAATAGTAAAAACAAGTGTATTCACAGGCGGCAAAGCAGATTTCTGCTTTGCCGCCTGCTTTTGTTTTAGCCAAATTCATCTGCCGGGCGGGTCCGGTGGAATTGGCAAGCTGCTCTTTTGGCCAGTCCAGCAAAATTACACCCATTCAGGTGATTACTGCAGTGAGCGCCATTGTGAACGGCGGCAAACTGATGCAGCCCTATGTGGTGGAGCAGGTGGTGAACGCTCAGGGAGATGTGGTGCAGAAGAATGAACCCACGGTGAAGCGGCAGGTCATCAGCGAGGAGGCAAGCGCTACCATGCGCCAGCTGATGCAGAGTGTGGTGCTGGAAGGCGGCGGCAGAAACGCCTACGTGGCGGGCTATGCGGTGGGGGGAAAGTCCGGAACCAGCCAGAAGCTGGACTCGGAGGACGAGGATGCCCGGGTGGCCAGCTTTGTGGGGGTGGCACCCATCGATGATCCCCGGATTGCAGTGCTTATTGTGCTGGATGAACCTCACAGCTATACCACCAGCGGCGGCGCGCTGGCAGCACCGGTGGTGGCCGGTATCATTGAGAATACGCTGGAATATTATGATACGCCCCGGCGCTACACCGAAGCCGAGCAGGAGCAGATGCAGGCTGTTGTGCCGGATCAGACCGGGAAAAATACGGAACTGGCCGTCCAGCAGCTGCAGGAAAGCGGTTTTGCGGCCAAAACGCTGGGCAGTGGCGACGACGTGGTGACCCAGTACCCAGCAGGAGGGCTGACGTTGCCCCGGGGCAGCACAGTGCTGCTTTATACCGAGGAGGGGCTGGAACTGCTTGCCACTCAGGTACCCGCTGTGGATGGCCAGAGCCTGACACATGTGCAGGCAGAGATGCAGGCAGCCGGGCTGAATCTGCTGGCCGTGGGGGCGGTGCAGAGTGAAAATGCGGTGGCGGTAAACCAGAGTATGGCGGCAGGGGAGAGCGCCACCATGGGCACAGCGGTAACAGTGGTATTCCAGGATCCCACCATCCCGCCGGATGGCGATGATGTGAAGCCGGAATAGCGGGCCGTGCGCTGGCCCATACTGCCACAAAACGAGCCGAAAAAGGAGGAGAATGCCCCATGGAAAAGATTCGCCAGTCCGGAGAACGCAGTGTCGCCTCCGGGTCAGACAAACACTTTTTTCGGGAGCTTTGGGGTCATCAGCTCCCGCCCATGGATCTGCCCTTTCTGGTGCTGGTCCTCACACTGGTGAGCTTCGGGCTTGTGATGCTGTATAGCGCCAGTTATGCGGTGGCCCTCTATCGCCGGGGCGATGCCTTTGCCTATATCCGGCCGCAGCTGCTGTTCGCGGCGGTGGGGCTGATTGCTTTGTATCTGGCCAGCCGGGTGGATTATCACATCTACCATAAACTGGCCTGGCCGATGTTGGGGTTGTCTCTGGTGTTGCTGGTGGTGGTGCTGTTCATGCCGGAATACAACGGCTGCAAACGGTGGATTGTTCTGCCTGGTCTGGGAACCTTGCAGCCCAGTGAGATAGCAAAATTTTCCGTGATTCTCACCTTCAGCCATATCATTTCGCTAAACCATCAGAAGATGAAGCGTTTCTCGGTGGGGGTACTGCCCTTTGCGGCCATTCTGGGGGTGCTGGCAGTGCTTATGCTGCTGGAGCCTCACCTCTCGGGCACGCTGCTGCTGTTCGGCATCGGGGCGGTGCTCATGTTTGTAGGCGGCACCGGTATGCGCTGGTTTGCACTGGCTGGTGGTCTGGGCGCGGCAGCCATTGCCGGTGCGGTGATTCTGCTGCCGGATCTGGTGCCTTATGCGGCGGACCGGCTGTCCAGCTGGATCGATCCCTTTTCCGACCCGCTGGGCGATGGTCATCAGACCATCCAGAGCCTGTATGCCATCGGCAGCGGGGGAGCAACCGGTCTGGGGCTGGGCAACAGCCGCCAGAAATACCTGTATGTGCCCGAACCTCAGAACGATTTTATCTTTTCCATCCTTTGCGAGGAGCTGGGATTTCTCGGCGCCTGTCTGGTGATTTTGCTGTTCGTGATGCTTCTGCTGCGGGGAGCGGTGATCGCTCTGCGTGCGCCGGATAAATTCGGCGCACTGCTTACTGTGGGCTTTGTGGTGCAGGTGGTCATGCAGGCGGTGCTGAACATGGCGGTGGTCACCAACACCATTCCCAACACCGGCATCAGTCTGCCCTTTTTCTCCTCCGGTGGTACCAGTCTGATGATGCTGCTGGGCGAGATGGGCATTGTGCTTTCGGTGAGCCGGCAGGGCCTCCAGGAAAAATATTAGGCTGCGATTTTCGACTTCCTCAAAAAGTTCCCTGTTCTTTTCACATCAAAATGCCCCGGCACATACATTGGGCTAAACACTTGGAAAATTCATGAAAAAGGGGCGATTGATGTGGGGGAGTATCTGAAGATAACGGGTGGGCGACCGCTGTTCGGGCAGGCGATGGTGCCTGCGGCAAAAAACAGTGTGCTGCCGCTGATCGCGGCCAGTATGCTGTGCCGGGGAGAAACGGTCATCCGGCAGGCACCTGCGCTGGCGGATGTGGAGCAGAGCCTTACCATTTACACCGCGCTGGGCGGGCAGGCACAGCGTCAGGGGCCGGCAGTGCGCCTGAGGGCCGCCGCCGCTCAGGGTCGGGGGATTCTGCCGGACGGCCCGGCCCGGTCCATGCGCAGCTCGGTGTTTTACCTGGCCCCGGCGCTGCACCGCTTCGGCCGGGTGCAGATGCCCATGCCCGGCGGCTGTAAGCTGGGGCCCCGGCCCATCGACATCCATCTGGAGGGATTGGGCCGCATGGGGGCTCAGACCCAGTGGGAGGACGGCCAGCTGGTCCTCACTGCGCCCCGTGGCCTGCATGGGGTGGATTACGCCCTGCGGCTGCCCAGTGTGGGTGCCACTGAAACCCTTCTCATGGCAGCGGTACTGGCCAAAGGGGAAACGGTGCTGCGGGGTGCGGCCCGGGAGCCGGAGATCGTGGACCTGGCGGAATACCTGTGTGCCTGTGGAGCCTCCATTCAGGGAGCGGGCGGCCCGGTAATCCGGGTGCAGGGCCGCACGGAACTGCAAGGCACCGCTTATACCCCTATTCCGGATCGGATCTATGCCGCTACACTGGCGGCGGCAGTGGCCAGCGCGGGCGGGCAGGTGCGCATTCAGGGCTGCCCGGCGGAGTTTCTGGAGCCGGTGCTGGCGGTACTGGAGCTGGCGGGCTGCGGGGTGCAGCGGCAGGATCGGGCCTTTCTGGTGGAACGCAGTCGTACGCTGAAGGGAGTGGGCCGGGTATATACCGGGGTGTATCCGGCCTTCTGTACCGACGCCGCCCCGGTGGTGGCCGCGGCCCTGCTGTGTGCGGTGGGCCGCAGTGCGGTGGAGGATACGGTGTTTGAAAATCGTTTTTCCTGTGCGGCCGGATTTGCGGCCATGGGGGCGCAGGCCTGCCGGGCAGGCCGGGCGGTGGAGATCACCGGTGTGCGTCGGCTGAGCGGGGCAAAGGTGCAGGGCAGTGACCTGCGGGGCACTGCCGCACTGGTGGTAGCGGCGCTTGCAGCGGCCGGAGAAAGCCAGGTGTTCGGCCTGGAACATCTGCGCCGGGGCTATCTGGGCCTGCCCGCCACCCTGCAAAGCCTGGGGGCGCGGGTACAGCTGGCAGTGCAGGAGGAGCAGGAGTGACAGCATCCCCCCAGATATGAGGAAAAAACTGTGAAATGGCGGCATTCTTGCACTTGAATTTGTGCGCATTATCTGGTACTCTATTAATAGCTGTATTGATAATTATAGTGGCCTTTGTATGCCCGGTCGTTTTGCGCTGGGGCACGGCCTGATCAAATAGACGGAATAATACTTTAGGGGGAAGTTTCAATGGCATTCGTTCTCGATGAAGAGATGCAGAATATCACAAATATCAAGGTAATCGGTGTTGGCGGTGGCGGCGGTAACGCTGTGAACCGCATGGTGGAGGCCGGCCTTCAGGGCGTGGAATTCATCGCCATGAACACCGACCAGCAGGCTCTGCTCAAGAGCCACGCCACCCAGAAGGTGCAGCTGGGCGCCAAGCTGACCAAGGGCCGCGGCGCAGGCGCTGATCCGGAGATTGGCCAGCGTGCCGCCGAGGAAAGCAAGGACGAGATCGCCAGCGCGCTGAAGGGCGCTCAGATGGCCTTCATCACCGCCGGTATGGGCGGCGGCACCGGCACCGGTGCGGCTCCTGTGGTGGCCGAGGTGGCCCACGAGCTGGGTATCCTGACCGTTGGCATCGTAACCAAGCCCTTCGCTTTCGAGGGCCGCCGCAAGATGAGCCTGGCCGAGCAGGGCATCACCGCGCTGCTCATGCATGTGGACAGCCTGATCGTGATTCCCAACGAGCGCCTGAAGCTGATCAGCCAGGAGAAGATCACTCTGATGAACGCCTTTGAGGCGGCCGACAACGTGCTGCGTCAGGGCGTGGAAAGCATCTCCAGCCTGATCAACATTCCCGCCTTCATCAACCTGGACTTCGCCGACGTGCGCAGCATCATGAAGGATGCCGGCTATGCTCACATGGGTGTGGGCAGTGCCAAGGGTGCGGGCAAGGCGGAAAACGCGGCCAAGGCAGCCATTTCCAGCCCGCTGCTGGAGACCAGCATCTCCGGCGCCCGGGGCGTCATCATCAACATCACCTCTTCTCCGGACATCGGCCTGGAGGAGGTGGAGCAGGCTTCCAGCCTGATCACCCAGTCCGCGCATCCGGATGCAAACATCATCTGGGGTACCGCGTTTGACGAGAGCATGTCCGACGAGATGCGGGTAACCGTGGTTGCCACCGGCTTTGAGAACGTGGGCAGCAATGTGCCCGTACCCGAGCGGCCGGCGGCTTCCAGCTCCACCGGTATGCCCTCCGCGGTGTTCAGCAGCGATTCCAGCGCTGCCAGTGTGAGCAGCTCCACCACCGCTTCCAGCGGTATGGGTGCTTCCTCCAGCACTGAGGACGACGATGACCGGGATTATTTTGATCAGATCATGGGCCTTTTGAACAAGCGCAAATAAACAACGAAGTTTCGGGCCCCGCGGCATTTTTGTGCCGCGGGGCCAACGTTTCTTGTGGAAAAAACAGCGAGGAGGGGCTGCCCTATGGCAGAGCAGCAAAAGCCGGGCGAATTCAAAACAGCGGTGGTGGGAGGCTTTAAAAAGGCCGATGTACTGGCCTATATCGAACAGCTCACTGCCCGGAATCAGGCGGAAAAGCAGGCGCAGCAGCAGGCGGCGGACAAGCTGCGTGAGGAAGTGGAGCAGCTGAAAAAGGACAAGCAGCTTCTGGTGGACAAGACCCGTGAAGTGTGCGACAAGCTGGCCGCTCAGGAAAAGCTCACTGCCCAGGAAACCGAGCGGGCCAGCGGGTTGGCAAGCCAGCTGCTCAGCGCCCGGGAAAATGCGGATACTTACCAGAAACGCCTGTGTGTCAAGGAGCAGGAAACGGTGGTTCTGCGGGCCGATCTGCAGAATCTGCAGCAGCTGCTGGCCAGCCGTCAGCAGGAGGTGGAGCAGGCCCGTCAGGCTGTGGAAGAGGAAAAGCAGGCATATGCCCGTCAGCTGGATCAGCAGCAGGAAAGCTTCCGCCAGAAGAGCCGGGAACAGGCTGCCCAGCTGATGAAAAATGTGGAGGAGCGCGGCCGCAGTCTGGATCTGCGCTTCCAGGAGCTGGAGGAAAAGAAACTGGCCCAGCGCCAGCAGCTTGCCGCCGAGCGGCAGCGCCAGCGGGATTATGCCCGCGCTGAGCAGGCACGTCTGGCTGAAAGCAGCCGCCATGTGGCCGAGAGCATCCGGGAGCTGCGCCAGCAGCTGGCCCAGGTGGATGCCCAGATCAATCAGGCGGCTCAGCAGCTGCAGCAGGCCACCGGCAGCATCTACGATGCACTGGGGGAGACCCAGCAGAGTCTGGATCGGCTGGAGAGTCAGGCAGCCCGTTATCCCCAGCCTGCCGCGGCGCCTAAACCCCGTCATTCTGTGGCCCCCAAGGCTCACAAGAGCTCGGAGCAGCCGCCCAAGACCTCGAAAGCGCCCTCCCGCAGCCAGAATCTGCTGGAGCTTCTGGACCGGCTGCTGCAAAAATAAGGAAAACACAGCAAAAAGAAAAGCATGGAGCGGATTTACCGTTCCATGCTTTTTTCGGTTTGGGAAGAAGCGGCGGGCCGGTCAGTGGCGGCCGGTGCCTTTTTCCATCAGATAAGTGGCGGTCAGGTCCGCCATGTGCAGCTTCACCGCCAGAGGGTAAGCGTCGTACGCCTGGCTGATCGCCCAGCTGCCGCCCCGTGCGGCATCGTCAAAGCCGCCCATGTGCCAGCGGATAGCCACCGCCTCGGCGGGCTTGAGCCGTACAAAACGTTCAATCAGAAACACGCTCTTCTCGCCGTGGCCGTAGGGAAACTGATCCTCCACATTGAAGGTGGGCACCTTTTCCCACTGACCGGTGGCTTCGTTCTTCACGTTGCGGGTGCCCGCCTTGTAGTAATTGGCCTTGCACAGATCGTGGAGCAGGGTGCACAGGGTCACGCTCTCCAGATTGTCCACGCCTTCCTCATAGAAGCGGTCCATGAAGGCCTGATATACGTTCAGGCTGTGCATCACCAGACCCTGCTCGCAGGCCCCGTGGAACCGGGTGGATGCGGGTGCGCGGAAAAAGTCCGTGCCGGCCAGCCATTCCAGCAGCTTGTCCACGCCGTGGCGCTGCACCTGGCTGGAAAGCAGGCTGCAAAAATCCTCCTGGTAGCCCATTACAGCTCCAGTTCTTCCAGAATGCCCTTCAGAATGGCCATCTCGTCGTGGCTCAGGCTGATGCCCTTACCCATCTTGGTGCCGTCGGGGGACCAGTCGCGGATGTCGTACTTGGGCTCACGGTCGTTCCAGCTTACCATATTCAGCTGACGCTCCCAGCCGTTGGCACTCTGGGACAGCACAGCGATGCGTTCGGTAATCTCATATTTGAATTCTGCCATGGGAAAATATCCTTCCTTTATCCATGAATTAGGAGGGGAACATACCCCCTCCCGGGGTATCATCAGACCTTATTGTACTGGATGAAGGGAAAGAATGCAAGCCCTAACTGGAAAAATCAGGAATTTAACCGAAGCATTCAGCCCTGTGGGAATTGCTCCTTGCTTTTCAGTTTGCTGCGCACGGTGGTTTCGTTTTCCACCCAGCCTTTGGGGCCTGGCAAAGCCTGCTGGCCGGTATAGGCCAGATCCGGTTGCAAGCTGCCTTTCTCCCGGGCCTTTGCGGCCCGGGCAGCGGGCTCGATGCAGTTGGAAACAGCATCAGCATTTTTACGTGTCATTGTGGTCACCTCCCTGCTGTTAGTCTGCCCCGGAAAGGGAGAGGCTATGTGATTGGAATCAAAAAGACGGATATGCTATAATGGCATCAGAAAAGCAGGGGGAGTGGAAACATGGAAGAACGGCCAAATCGAAAACTTTCAAAGCAGGAACAGGCCCGGTATGAAGGGTATCAGCAACTGTGCCGCAGCATGGAGAAACAGGGATATCAGAGAGTGGATCTGACCGTGGATGTGGTGCGGGCCAATGTGCTTGCAGTGGTGATTATGCTGCCTTTTCTTGCGGTGGCGGCTGTTCTCTTCTTTGCAAAGAATCCACAGGGCAGCATTTATTTCTCGATGACAGAAATGCTCCTTTTTTTGGTGGCGGCCTTTGTTCTGGTGGTACTGCATGAGGTGATTCATGGCGTTACCTGGGCGTTGATGGCGCCCCGGGGGTTTGGAGCCATCGCCTTCGGCGTGATCTGGCAGATGCTCACTCCCTATTGTACTTGTAAAGACGGCCTGAAACGATGGCAGTATCTGCTGGGCGGATTGATGCCCACCCTGATTCTGGGCTTTGGGCTGGCGGGGCTTTCCATCCTGACAGGCAGCCTGGGGCTGTTTTTGCTGGCAGAGCTGATGATTCTGGGTGGTGGCGGGGATTTTCTGATTGCCTTGAAACTGCTGCGTTACCACCCACACAAAGCGGATGTCGTGTATTACGACCATCCTCTGGAATGCGGGCTGGTGGCGTTTGAATTGGCAGGCAGCAAGACAGCTGCCGGGTAGGGAAGGAGAGCCAGGTTATGGATGTGGAGAGGTACTGGAGCGCTGCGCTGGCGCAGGAAGCAGAAACGATGCGGCACTTTTTCCGGAAAGATGCGATAATCCGCTGGCCCAATACCAACGAGCAGTTTACGGTGGAGGAGTTTCTAAGGGCAAACTGCGAGTATCCCGGCAGCTGGGCCGGCGAGGTTGAGAGGGTGGAACAGAT
This sequence comes from Allofournierella massiliensis, assembly GCF_964241245.1. Taxonomy (NCBI): domain Bacteria; kingdom Bacillati; phylum Bacillota; class Clostridia; order Eubacteriales; family Oscillospiraceae; genus Allofournierella; species Allofournierella massiliensis. The sequence continues at coordinate 296 of NZ_CAXSWZ010000005.1, read as the reverse complement.
TGGAGATCTGATCATCACTGTGGTACATGTATATTCCCGGGATAAAACAGTTTCCTGCCATGTAACTTCCTTCATGCGAACGGAAAATGATCGGATTGTTTTCCTGGATGAATACTGGGGCGATGACGGAAATCCGCCTCAGTGGCGGAAGGAAAAAGGACTTGGAACCGCCATCCGATAAAAAGGAAAACGGCTCTCTGACCGCATTGTCAGAGAGCCGTTTCAGCCTGTAGAAAAACCTGCTTTGGCAATCAGGCCAGAGCAGGTTTTCTGTTTGAAAACAAGAAGACAGGTGG
>NZ_CAXSWZ010000004.1:0-148042 GCF_964241245.1 Allofournierella massiliensis | reverse complement strand
GAGCGGCTTACGAGGCTCGAACTCGCTACCTCCACCTTGGCAAGGTGGCGCTCTACCAGATGAGCTAAAGCCGCTTAACGATGTGGTTTTTGTGTCGCTGTCTCTCAGCGACGTTGTTTATTTTACCGCAGATTCCTTGTTTTGTCAACAGGTTTTTGAAAAATATTTTCACATTTTTATTTTACCCCGCCGGGCCGCGTTTATGTCCCCGGCGGGGCCTTCAAATACCCGAGAATCAGTCCAGACTCTTCAGGAGCTTATTCACATCCACGTGATACTTCTTATCGCAGAACTGACAGTTTACCTCTACTACCGGTTCCTCTGCAGCCAGCTTTTCCAGTTCGGCGCGCCCCATGCTGATCAGTGCGCGTTCCACACGCTGCTCAGTGCAATCGCAACGGTATTCCACATCATACTCGTCCAGAACCTGTGGATCAAATCCCTGCATAACCATTTCCATAATATCCTTCATGGTTTTGTCCTGTTGCAGCAAAGTGGTCACACTGGGAACATTTGCAATGTTCTTTTCCAGCATGGTGATTTCTTCCTCAGTGGCACCGGGCAGCAGCTGAAGCAGATAACCACCGGCGCAGGAAATAGTCAGGTCAGGATCCACCAGAACACCCAGTGCGCATACCGTAGGAATTTGCTCACTGGTTGCATAATAGCTGGTAATATCCTCTGCAATCTCGCCGGAAACCAGTGGAATCTGCCCCACATAAGGCTCTTTCAGGCCCAGATCACGCACAATGCTCAGGGTACCATCCCGGCCCACTGCGCCGCCCACATTCAGCTTTCCATCCGGGCGCAGAGGGATCTCCACCACAGGATGTTCCACATAACCTTTTACACAGCCCATGCCGTCTGCCACTGCCAGAACGGTACCCGCCGGGCCTCCGCCATTTACTCGCAGAGTGACGGAATCCTTGCTGTTCTTCAGCATAATCCCCATGATGGATGCTGCTGTCAGCAAACGGCCCAATGCTGCGCTGGTCACTGCGCTGGTTTTGTGGATCTGCTCCATGGTGCGTACCAGATTGGTGGAATCAACTCCGCAGAAGATCACGCCGCCATTCTCCGAAATGCCGCGAATCATATTTCCCATAACTATCATTTCTCCATTTGTGTATATTGTTTGATTGCCGTGATAATATACCTCTGGCTCTCCTCTGTAAGCGGGCCAAACGTTTCTCCATCACATACCTTTTCCACGCGGAAGCCGTAACGCTGAAGTACCTCTTCCACATAATCCAGCGGATAGGTATATTCCTTAAAATTCTCTTCAAAGCGTTCATCGGTATCCAGATAATGAATTCCAATCCGGATGCTCACCGCCTGCTCCTGCTCATCGTAATGATTGGTCCAGCAACAGGTGGCATCAGGCCCTTCCAGATCGAACACATTGTCGGCAAGAATCTCCCGATGCTTGTAGGGCGTATTCAAATCAAACAGGAACACGCCGTCCTTTTCCATGAAAAAAGCTGCTTTTTCGATGGCCTTCTCAAAATTCTCCCGAGGGCCAATGTGATTATAGGTATCAAAGGTGGAGATCGCTGCACGAATGGTGCCATACAAATCCAGATGCAGAATATCCTGCCGCAACAGAAGCAGCCGTTCCGAAATCTCCAGCTCGTCAGCTTTTTCCCGCAAGACGGCTAACATCTCTTCCGACTGGTCCACACCAATCATATCGTAGCCTGCCTGGGTAAGCATCAGCGTCAATTCGCCGGTACCGCATCCCAAATCCACTACGATGCCATCATGAATGCCGTTCTGCTCCAACTGGCTTTTCACATACAGATAAAGCGCATCGTAGTCCGCCGCGCCATTCAGCTCATCATAGAAGTAGGCAAACTCATTATACGCCATCCGCTGTTTCCCCCTGCTGAAGGCATTGCTCAAACAGAGCCTGCAACTCCGGAATGCCGGTTCCCTTCTCACTGCTGGTCAGGATAACAGCACTGCATCCATATCCTTCACAAAGCTCCGCAAACCGCTGCTTTGTGGGCTCGATCTCACTTTTCTTCAGCTTATCCGCCTTGGTGAGCGCCACCACAAAGGGAATCTGGCGATATTGCAGGTACTCCAGCATCTGCATATCATCTGCGGAAGGCATATGGCGGCTGTCCAGCAGCTGTACAAGCAGCATGCGGTTACGCTCTGCATCAAAGTAGCTGTTAATCAGTTCATCCCAACGACGGCGATCGGCATTGGATACCTTGGCATATCCATACCCCGGCAAATCCACAAAATAGGCATTATCCACCGTGTAGAAATTGATGGTGGCGGTTTTGCCCGGGGTAGCACTCACCCGCGCCAGATTCTTCCGGTTGCACAGCTTATTGATCAGGCTGGATTTTCCCACATTGGATCGGCCGGAAAACACAAACTCCGGCCGATCACTGTCCGGCAACTGGCTGGATAAACCATAGGACGCCTGAAAATCCGCCTTGTTGTAATTCAGCATTTGCACATTCTCTCCTTACTGCTGCACCACATTTTCCAGCGGATCCTTTCGATCCCCGCCTGCAATGGGTGCCGCCGCTTTTTTCGAACGGCTCTTTTTTTCCGAAGCCTTCGGCCACACCAAAGCAGCTTTCAGCACCTGCTCCAGATTGCTCATGGGCAGGAACTCAACCGCTTTCTTCACTTCATCATCCACTTCAAACAGATCGCTCACATTATCCTTGGGAATCAGAACCGTCTTGATTCCTTCCCGATAAGCAGCCATGCTCTTTTCCTTCAGCCCGCCAATGGGCAGCACATTGCCATGGAGAGTAATCTCTCCGGTCATTGCCACATCAGCCCGCACTGCCATACCGGACAGACAGGAAACCAGCGCAGTGGTAAGCGTAACACCAGCGGAAGGTCCGTCCTTGGGAACTGCTCCCTCCGGTGCATGGATGTGAATATCCGCTTTTTTGAGAACCGCCGGGTCAATGTGATACTCGGCACCGTGCACCCGTACATAGCTTACCGCCAGCTTGGCGCTCTCCTTCATTACATCGCCCAGAGAACCGGTCAATTCAATTTTCCCGGTTCCATCCGGAATAACCAGTACCTCAATGGGCAGAATCTCACCGCCCACACTGGTCCAGGCCAAACCGTTGGCAATGCCCACCGCGTTAGTTCGGTTATAGAAATCCGGTTTTACCCGGCGGGGTCCGAGCAGACCTTCCAGATCTGCGGCGCCAATCGAAATCTTTTCCGCTTCACCGCTGGCAATCTGACGGGCACACTTACGCAATACCTCTGCGATTCGGCGCTCCAGACGCCGCACACCTGCCTCGCGGGTATAACCATCAATCAGACCATACAGGCCGCTGTTGGTGATGGTGACCATTCCCTCCATCCCATTGCTCTTCAGCTGTTTGGGCAGCAGATGCCGCTTGGCGATGTTGAACTTTTCCACGCGGGTATAGCTGGGCAGCTCAATCACATCCATACGGTCCAGAAGAGGAGCCGGAATGGTATCCAGATTGTTCGCAGTGGTGATGAACAGAACCTGACTCAGATCAAAGGGAATATCCAGATAATGATCGCGGAAGGTCTTGTTCTGCTCCGGATCCAGGGCTTCCAGCAATGCCGCTGCGGGATCGCCCCGGAAATCACTGGCCAGCTTGTCGATCTCGTCCAGCAGCAGCAGCGGATTCATGCTTTTGGCTGTATTGATGGCGCTGATGATCTTGCCGGGCATTGCCCCAATGTAGGTTCTTCTGTGGCCACGAATCTCCGCTTCGTCCCGTACGCCGCCCAGGCTCATCCGGGCGTATTTGCGCCCGATGCAGGTGGCAATGGAACGGGCGATGGAGGTCTTACCCACACCCGGAGGGCCTACCAGACAGATGATCTGCCCCTTCAGTTCCGGATTGAGCTTACGCACTGCCAGAATCTCCAGAATGCGGTCCTTGACCTTCTTCAGACCATAATGCTCCTTATTGAGAATATTCTCAGCCCGGCGGATATCCAGATCGTCCACTGTGTACTGGCCCCAGGGCAGACCCAGGCAGGTATCCAGATAGGTGCGAATTACCGCCGCTTCCTGGCTGTTACCGGGCATACGGCTCAGCCGGTCAATCTCCTTGTCCAGCTTCTCCACTGCTTCCTGAGGCAGGTTCAGCGCTTCCATCTGCTGGCGATAGCGATCCGCCTCAAAGCGGGTATCCTCCTCTTCATCCAGCTCCTGCGCAATCACTCGCATCTGCTCACGCAGATAGTAATCCCGCTGGTTTTTGTCCATCTGGTCATTCACACGCTCGTGGATGTCCTGCTCAATGGCCAGAACCTGATTCTCCCGCTTAAGCAGATCTACCAGCTTCTGCAAACGCCCCATCAGGGTGCCTTCGTCCAGAATCGCCTGCTTATCCTGGTATTTGAACAGCAGATTGGCCGGAATATATTCGCTTAAAAATACCGGATCGTTGTTGGTTACAATATTATAGACCACATCCTTGGACAAGCGGCTGTTCAGGGTGAGGTACTCCTCAAACAGACCCTTCAGACTGCGAACCAGCGCTTCAGCCTCCACACTTTTCTCCGCCTTTACGCCTCGTACGGGCGCCGGCTTGATGGAAGCTACCATCATCTGCTCGTTGCTTTCCACTGCAAGCAGGCGTGCCCGGCTCTTGCCTTCCACCAGCACCTTGACCAGCTCGTCGGATACTCGCAGAATCTGCTTGATTTCCGCTACCACACCATGTTTGTACAGGTCATCCGTAGTGGGATCTTCCGTTTCCATATCCCGTTGGGCAATCAGAAAAATCGGGCTGCTGTTGGCCATAGCCCACTCAATGGCTGCAATGCTTTTTGCACGGCCTACTTCAAAATGTACAACATTATTAGGAAACAGCACCAATCCGCGCAGCGCAATGGCGGGCAGGCGCTCCACATTATGCTCCACTTTTATCTTCACACGCTCAGACATATCCAGGAACCTCCTGTTGTCTCTTTAAAAAAGAGACGGATCAATATAGTGTATTTGACTTTATATTATACACAAAAAGTAGAGTTAATTCAAGTAATCCCCTGTGAACATCCGGGGGATGAATGCACCAAAGGGGCCCTCTTGAAAACAGAGAACCCCTTTTGGCATTTCAGTCGATCACAGGATCGGCATATTATTTTTGTAACGTTTACGCACCGCACCGTATTCCAGCTCCGGCTTGCCGCCGTTCACCGTATCCTCGGTAATCGTCACCCGGATAATGGTGGGATCGCTGGGAATCTCGTACATGATGGGAATCAGCATGTTTTCCATCACGCTGCGCAGACCGCGTGCACCGCTCTTACGCTCAATGGTCTTGCGGGCCACCATACGCAGAGCGTCATCGGTAAAGTCCAGATCCACATTGTCCATCTTGAACAGTGCCTGATACTGCTTCACGATGCTGTTCTTGGGCTCTTTCAGAACCCGTACCAGAGCTTCCTCATCCAGTGCTTCCAGAACGGTAATCACGGGAATACGACCAATCAGCTCGGGAATCAGGCCGAACTTAACCAGGTCATGAGGTTCTACCTTGCGCAGCAGGGCCTCCCGCTCCTTCTCCTCACTGCTCTTCAGCTGACCGCCGAAGCCCAGAACCGAAGTCTCGGTACGGCGCTGGATATATTTCTCCAGGCCATCGAAGGCACCGCCGCAGATGAACAGAATGTTCTTGGTATTGATCTGAATGAACTCCTGCTGAGGATGCTTACGGCCACCCTGAGGAGGAACGTTACTCACAGTACCTTCCAGAATTTTCAGCAGGGCCTGCTGTACACCCTCGCCACCCACATCGCGGGTAATAGAGGGGTTTTCGCTCTTGCGGGTGATCTTATCGATCTCGTCGATGTAAATGATGCCGATCTCCGCCTTCTGGATATCGAAATCCGCAGCCTGAATCAGCTTCAGAAGGATGTTCTCCACATCCTCACCCACATAGCCAGCCTCAGTCAAAGTGGTAGCATCCGCAATTGCAAAGGGAACGCCCAGCATCTTGGCCAGGGTTTGCGCCAGCAGAGTTTTACCCACGCCGGAAGGACCAAGCAGCAGAACATTGCTCTTCTGCAGCTCCACGTCCTTATCGTCGCCACTGAGAATGCGCTTGTAGTGGTTGTAAACCGAAACCGCCAACACGCGCTTTGCATCATCCTGACCAATCACATACTGATCCAGGCCTGCCTTGATTTCGGCAGGAGTCAGAATATTGATGGATTCCGTGGCAGCCGGGCGGCTTGCTCCGCCCCGGGGCTTGGCAGTCGGCTGCTGCTGACGCGGCGGCTCCGGCACGCCCTCTTCATCCAGCAGCGAGTGGCACAGGGTGATGCACTCATTACAGATGTTTACGCCCGGGCCAATGATCATGCGCTCCACTTCGTCCTGACTTTTGCCGCAGAAACTGCAATGGAGTGTTTTTTCCTTATCTTTTCCGGAGTTGATATTTGCCATACAATCAGCTTTCCTTTATCGATGAGTGATCACTGCGTCGATCAGGCCATAATCTGCAGCCTGCTGCGCAGACAGGAAGTTGTCGCGTTCGGTATCCGCCACAATGGTCTCATAAGGCTGGCCGGTATATTCGCTAAGCATACGGTTCATACGCTCACGAGTGCGCACCAGATGATCCGCGTGGATCTTAATGTCAGTGGTCTGACCCTGCAGACCGCTCATCAACGGCTGATGGATCATGATCTCGGCATTGGGCAGAGCCAGGCGCTTGCCCTTGGTGCCACTGGCCAGCAAAAACGCGCCCATGGAGGCAGCCATGCCCATGCAGATGGTGGAAACATCACACTTGATGTATTTCATCGTATCATGGATGGCCATACCTGCACTGATGGAGCCACCGGGGCTGTTGATGTACAGGCTGATATCTTTGTCCGGATCCTGGCCTTCCAGATACAGCAGCTGAGCCACAACCAGACTGGCGGTGGTGTCGTTTACCTCATCGCACAGCATAATGATGCGGTCGTTCAGCAAACGGGAAAAAATGTCGTAAGAACGCTCACCTCGAGCGGTTTGTTCAATGACGTAAGGAACCAAACTCATGATTCGTCGCCTCCTGTTGATAAAATCAAGCGCCTGCAAAATGACCGATACGAGCAGTCACATTGCGCGTATCGGTCAGATTGATTCCGCTTATGTAAGGGGAAAGATTCTGCAGGAATTACTCCTTGCTAACCTTCTCCTCGGTGATCTCAGCCTTCTCCTTGATGAAGTCGATGGCCTTGTTCACAGCCAGATCCTTCTTCACCTCGTCGGCATTGACCAGAGACTTCACCTTGTCGATCTCCATCTTGTACTGATCGGCAATGCGCTGCATCTCGTTCTCGTACTCCTCGTCGCTGGCAGTGATGTTCTCAGCGGCAGCAACAGCCTCCAGAGCCAGACGGATCTTAACCTGCTTCTCAGCCTGCTCCTTGAAGGAAGCACGGAAGCTGTCCATGGTCTGACCCATGTACTGCAGGTACATATCCAGCTTCAGGCCCTGCTGAGCCAGACGGTACTCGAAGTCTCGAACCATCTCGTCCATACGGTTCTCGTACATTACCTCGGGGATATCGCCCTCGATGGTACCGATTACCTGATCAACCAGATCGTTCTCCACAGCCAGAGCAGCCTGCTTCTCGTTCTGCTCCTCCATACCCTTGCGGATGTTGGCCTTCAGCTCATCCAGAGTATCGAACTCGCTCACGTCCTTGGCAAACTCGTCATCCAGCAGAGGCAGCTCCTTGGTCTTTACCTCGTGCAGCTTGATCTTGAACACAGCAGCCTTGCCAGCCAGCTCCTTGGCCTGGTACTCCTCAGGGAAGGTCACGTTCACGTCGAACTCCTCGCCGGCAGCGTGGCCAACAACCTGCTCCTCGAAACCGGGGATAAAGCTGCCGGAACCCAGAACCAGGCTGTAATGCTCAGCCTTGCCGCCCTCAAAGGCGACGCCATCCACAAAGCCCTCGAAGTCGATATCAGCGGTATCGCCATTCTCAGCCTTGCCATCGCGGGTAACGATGCGGCCGTTGCGGTCCTGCATGCGGGCCAGCTCGGCATCCACATCAGCGTCCTCAACAGTATTGACCTTCTTGGTGGCCTTTAAACCGGTGTACTGGCCCAGCTTGATCTCGGGCTTCACAGCCACAACCACCTTCAGCACTACGCCGTCCTCCAGGCTCTGGGAAACAACGTCGGCCTCGGGGCGGCCCACGGGCTCGATGCCGGCTTCCTTCACCGCAGCCTCAAAAGCCTCGGGGAACAGATCATTGATGGCATCGTAGTGGAAGATATCAGCGCCATACATCTTTTCGATCACAGCGCGGGGAGCGTGGCCCTTGCGGAAGCCGGGCACGTTGTACTTCTTGCCTTCGCGCTTGAACGCCTTGTCAATGGCAGCCTTAAAAGCCTCGGCATCCACCGAAAACTGTAACTCATGCATGCTCTTTTCGAGCTTTTCACTTTTTACGAGATTCATTTTATTTCCTCCATACAAAGAAATTCAATTTATTATACCATGCTGTGCATGGAATTTCCATACTTTCGTTAAATTTTATATGGGCAAAATGCCAGTGCATCTGCTGAAATCAGGCGATATTCGATGCCATCCACCATTCCCTGCACTGCAAATCGGATCGCATTGCCATGCAAATGTCCATAAAAGCAGCGTTTTACATTGTATTCCTTCAGCAGATCGATTACCTGCTGGGCGTTGGCATTTTGGTATACCGGCGGATAATGCAGAAATGCTACCCGTTCGGCTCCTTCCTGCGCTGCATCCAGACTGGCGCGCAGTCGGCCCAGTTCCCGGTTCATCACCTTTTCGTCGTGGGCTTCCCCCACATCAAACATCCAGCTGCGAGTACCACAAACGGCCAACCCCTCGGCCAGAATGGAGTTGTTATGCAGAATGTGCAGACTGTCGAATCCGTTTTCCTGCAAAAAGCGTTCCATCTTTTTCACCGTCGTCCACCAGTAATCATGGTTACCCTTCAAAAGAAGCTTCTGGCCGGGCAGACGCTGCAAAAAGGAAAAGTCCGCAACGGTATCCTCCAGCTTCATGGCCCAACTGGTATCACCCGCCAGCACAACCGTATCCTCCGGGCGCACCAAAGTATTCCAGTGCCGCTCCAGCTTTTCCATGTAGCCCTGCCAGCCCGGAAAAATATCCATGGGCTTTTCGCATCCCAGCGACAGGTGCAGATCCCCAATCGTGTAAATTGCCATATATTTCTCCTCATATTCCTGTCGATCCGGCAAACAATAACCTCACAAAGGAGGTTTTGAAAATGGAACACAAAGAACCTGTCATTCGGGGAGTCTGCTGTGATGTACGCAACTGTGTTCACAATGACGGCTCGTGCTGCTGCACCGCCGATTCCATCCATGTGAACCGTTGCTCCGACGACCCGGGCAAAACCAAATGTGATACCTTTGCGGAAATCTGACAGATCAGAATTTTCCGCTCCGGGAAACAGCAGTGCTGCTTCGGCAAATATGCGAAGCGGCACTGCTGCTTTTTTACAGGCTTTGGGCAATCTCGCGGATCTGTTCCGGTTCGATCACCCGGTCAAAGTGTTCCTTCTGCCCCTGCAGAGATGCAAGCGCCTGCGGTACAGGGGCGCTGGTGTGTGCAGCAAGCTGCCGCATCGCCTCAAACTCATCCTCCGGCACCGGCTGGCCCAAAGCCTCCAGCACATCGCCGGGGAACTTGAAGGGGCTGGCGGTGGACAATACCACCATGGGTGCACCGGAAGAGGTTTCATTCTTGTATTCCTGCGCTACACGGAAAGCCACCGCTGTGTGGGGATCACACAGATACTGATTACCGTGGAACATGGCGCTGATCTCCTCAGCAGCCTGCTCGTCATCTGTGCAGCCTGCGGAGAAGATCTCCTGAATCTTCTTCAGGCACTGCTCATCCACCTGATAGTGGCCCTGGGTACGCAGCTGCTCCATCCATCCGCTTACCTTTTCGGTGTCCTCGCACACATGGTACAGCAGACGCTCCAGATTGGAGGAAACCAGAATATCCATGGAGGGCGAGGTGGTACGGTAGAAGGTGCGGCGGGCATCGTAATGACCGGTTTTCAAAAACTCAGTGAGCACATTGTTCCGGTTGGACGCGCAGACAAGCCGGCCTACAGGCAGGCCCATCCGCTTGGCATAATAGCCAGCCAGGATATCACCAAAGTTACCGGTGGGCACGCAGAAATCTACCGCGTCGCCCTTCTGAATGCGGCCCTGCTCCAGCAGCTGCCGGTAAGCGGCAAAGTAGTACACAATCTGAGGCGCCAGACGCCCCCAGTTGATGGAGTTTGCGCTGGACAGCCATACATTCTGCCCGGCCAGCTGTTGGCCCAGCTCCTGATCCGCAAAGACCTTTTTCACACCGGTCTGCGCATCGTCGAAGTTGCCGTTCACCGCATACACCGCCACATTATCGCCCTGCTGGGTGGTCATCTGCAGGCGCTGCACCTGACTGGTGCCGTGAGAGGGATAAAACACCGCAATTTTCACACCGGGAACATCCTGATAACCGGCCAGAGCTGCCTTGCCGGTATCGCCGGAGGTCGCCACCAGAATATAGGTCAGCTCGCTGCGTCCCAGCAGCTCCTTACCCTTGACCAGAAGTTTCGGCATGATCTGGAGTGCATAATCCTTGAAGGCACAGGTGGGGCCATGCCACAGCTCCAGCGAATACAGGTCACTGTTCACCGGATGCAGATAGCCGGCTTTGCCCTGAAATGCCGCGCCGTAGGTCTTTTCCGTAGCCTCAGACACAAACTCCTGCGGGTAACCGGGAAGGACAAGACCAAGTACATAGGCAGCCAGCTCCGCATAGCTGCTCTTCTCACAGGCAGTTTTCAGATCCGCCTGAGGGAAGGATTCCGGCACAAAAAGACCGCCCTCGGAAGAAAGGCCCTGAACGATGGCCTGAGCCGCCGATACCCGGCTGCCCGCGTTCCGCGTACTGAAAAATTGCATGGTAGTTGTCCCCTTTCTTTTCTGTGGATCTGCAGTCTCACGCCTGAAAGGCATCTCGAATGCAGTGTATTGCAAAACCGCCCTGGGGCAGAGTCAGTGCCTCCACCACGTCAAATCGGATCATTTTTTCCAGCAATCCGTTGGTTTGCAGATAAGATTGTGCAGCCAGCAAAATTCGCCGCTGCTTTGCCCGGGTTACTGCCTCCTGCGGCCGGTACCAGGCATTTTCCGCACGGGTTTTCACTTCCGCAATGACCACAAGCTCACCCTTTTGCAGAACCAGATCCAGTTCACCCTGACGGGTTTTATAGTTGTGATCCAGCAGTTTGTAGCCGCGGTTCATGTAATAACGGGCGGCAGCAGCTTCGCCGCGACGGCCCGTATCCTGGGCATTCATCCTCAATACCCCAGTTTTTTCAAAAAAGACCGGCGATAAAAGGGCTGGATGCCGTATTGCTGAATCAGTTCATAATGCAGCTTGGTGGGGTATCCTTTGTGTTTTGCCAGCTGATACTGAGGATACTGCCGATCCAGCTCCAGCATGAACCGATCCCGGCTGACCTTGGCAAGAATGGATGCCGCGCCGATGCTGGCGCTGGTGGCATCTCCTTTCACCTGAGCGCCCGCCGGAATGGAAAGCTCCGGCGGAACGCGGTTGCCATCCACCAGAACATACTCCGGCCGGATGGAAAGCTCTTCCACCGCCTGGCGCATTCCACCCATGGTAGCCCACAAAATGTTTTTTTCGTCGATCACGGCAGGCTCCACCATCACAATGCTGTATGCCAGAGCTTTTTCCCGAATCACATCAAACAGCTGTTCCCGTTTTTTCTCACTGAGCTTTTTGGAATCGTTAATTCCCTCAATGGGATTTTCCGGATCCAGAATGACAGCCGCACAGCAGACCGGGCCACACAGTGGGCCGCGACCTGCCTCGTCCACACCGCAGAAAACACCTTTTTCCCGGCGGAGCTGCTCGTCAAATTCATACAATGCGTTCATTCCTGCACCTCTTGCTCCTGAGCCTGCTCCATCTGATAGGGCTTTTCCAGCGTAATACGGCCCCACTTGCTGGCGCGGAACTCATCCACCAGCATAATTGCCGCACGCTCAGTGTTCACTTCACCGCCGCTGATCAGCATACCGCGCTTGCGGCCGATGGCCTCCAGCAGCTCCCAGGGGCCCAGCTGCAGCTGCTCTTCGCTGAGCTTGTAACGCTCTGCCAGCTTTTCCGGATAGATTTTCTGCATCTGACTGAGCAGACCCATGGCCAGTTCTTCAATGTCCAGAATATCGTCCTTGATGGAACCGATAAACGCCAGATTGGTAGCGGTTTCCAGACTGTCGAACTTTTTCCACAGCACACCGGGCATGTCCAACAGGTCGTAATTGCCCACGGTAACCCACTGCTTGCCGCGGGTCACGCCCGGACGGTCCGCCGCCTTGGCGCGCACCTGCCCTGCAAAGTTATTGATAAAGGTGGACTTGCCCACATTGGGGATGCCCACTACCATGACCCGGATGCGGGCGCCGCCCATACCCTTGATAGCCCGGCGGGCAATCAGATCTTCCAGCTCCTTTTCGATGGCCGTGCGCACCTGCGCGGCACTGCCCTTCTGCTTGGCGCTGATGGCGACACATCCGGCGCCGGAATCCCGGAAATATTTCACCCAGGCAGCTGTCAGCGCCGGGTCCGCCAGATCCGCCTTGTTCATCACATACAGACGGGGTTTCTGCTCGGTGATCCGCTGAATCTCCGGGTTCAGGCTGCTCATGGGAATGCGGGCATCCAGCAGCTGTAGAACCGCATCCACATTCTTAATATTCGCTTCCATCAGCCGCAGGGTCTTCATCATGTGACCGGGGAACCACTGGATGTTGCGGCGGTTGATCATATCGTTACTCATTTGATCCTCCCAAATGCGTTCAGGGGGAAGATGCGCCACAGCACCTTACCCAGGATATCCCGTTCATCAATCAGGCCCACGCTCACAAAGCGGCTGTCGGTGGAATGCTGACGGTTATCGCCCATCAGAAACAGCTGGCCTTCCGGCACAGTCAGAGGAAATCCGATATTGCCTTCGGTATAGGTAGGTTCGGCGGTATAGGGCTCGTCCAGAGCTTCGCCATTCACATAAACGATTCCCTGTTCCTCATCAATATCCACCGTATCACCACCTACGGCAATCACACGTTTGACCAGCGGTTTTCCGTAATTAATGTAGCCATCTACCACAACCACATCTCCGCGCTGGGGCTTGTAAAAGGTGCTCTGCACCAGCAGACGATCCTGTTCATGGAGCGTGGGCTCCATAGAATGACCATCCACCACCACCACACGAACACAAAACGCAAAAATCAGAACCAGAGCCGCCAACGCAAACACAAGAGCGTCGTACCAGTCCAGCAGATCCACATTTTTGCGAAAACGTTTTTCTTCCATTGGATACACCCTCTTTCCAGGGATTTACAGAACGTATTTCACATTTTATCATATAACGAAAAAAGGGGCAATATAAATTGCCCCTTTTTTGTCGATTATCAGATCTGCTCCTTAACCTTGGCAGCCTTACCGGTGCGGCTACGCAGGTAGAACAGCTTCGCACGGCGAACCTTACCGCAGCGAACAACCTCAACCTTCTCAACGAAGGGGGAGTTCACGGGGAACACGCGCTCCACGCCAACGCCGTAGGAAGAACGGCGAACGGTAAAGGTCTCAGCCACGCCGCCATGCTTCTTGGCGATCACAGTGCCCTCGAAGGCCTGGATACGCTCACGCTCGCCTTCCTTGATGCGAACGGACACGCGAACGGTGTCGCCGACTTCGAACTTGGGCTGGTTCTCTTTGATCATGCCCTCGGTGATAATCTTCATTGCGTCCATTGTAAAATCCTCCATTTTTATCGACGTTCGTACCCGTGCAAATGGCCGCACAGCAGAGGACCGCCTGTTTTAATGATATACATTAACCCCGCTGGTTGGAGCCAGCGAACACTAACGCCTGAATATTGTATCATAGCCTGTTTGCTTTTGCAAGGCTTTTTTACCGAAAATCCGTCTGATCTTCCAGTAAAAGTGCGGTGCGCAGCACCGAAACGTCGGTGGGATTGAGCCCGCAGTGCTCCTGCATGAAATTCAGCCAGAGCGAAGGATTCAGATTGTTTCCCTCACCCGCAGTCAGCAGCAGCTCTGCCTGCAGTTCATTCTCCTTCTGTTCGGTCTCAATGCGGGGTAGTGCCTGCTTCAGGTCAATCTCCTTGTGGCCGCGCTTGGTCTTTTTCTGAATCACGGCGGTTTCCAACTGATTGTATGCATCCACACTGGCCTGTGCGCTCAGCGGCATGCGCAGCTGATAACGCGCAAAGCTGATCTTTTCCGCCTTGTACTGGGGCAGCGTGACGCGGGTCACCTTGATGCCCAGAGGCATTACCCGGTCCAGAGCCTGCCGCCAGTCCTCCAGCGGTACCTGCTCCAGCTCGGTTTTCACATCCACGCTCTCCACCAGACTCTCCTGTCCCAGAGGCAGAGGATTGGCAAAGGTCATATAGATATGGGGGTTGAAGCCCATGGTGTACCACACCGGAATTCCGCTGCGCTTGATGGATCTCTGCATGACACGCTGCAGATCCAGCAGAGAAATGTAGGATGCCTCCCCTGTCTTAGTGAACCAGATCCTTACTGTAGTCAAAGCAGGCACCTCCCAACAGTTTATTTGCACCACAGGCGCTGCATACCCGGTTGCAGGGCTGCGTGGTCTGCGCCATGGTGGCTTTTTTGTATTCCCGCACCAGGAACTCATGGCTCACACCGTAGTCCAGATGACTCCAGGGAGTGAGCTCGTCCAGTTCAATGAACCGGTTGGCATAAAAAGCGGTGTCCATATTGAATTCCCGGAAGGTCTCCAGCCAGGTATCGTACTGGAAGCACTCGTCCCAGCCGTCGAAGAAGCAGCCCTTGCGATAAGCAGCCTCGATCACAGGAGCCAGCCGCCGGTCGCCCTTGGCGAACACAGCCTCCAGGAAACTGGTCTTGCTGTCGTGATAGTTCACATGAATCTTCTTGCTGTGAACGCTGTGCAGCAGATGCTGCTGCTTTTCCCGCAGCATCTGTTCAGTGTCCTGAGGAACAAACTGGAAGGGAGTGTGAGGCTTGGGCACGAAACAGGCGCAGCTGATGGTCACCTGCGCCCCGCGGCCCTTGGGCTTGTTGGGGTTGGCGTAATACAGCTCCACGATCTGCTGAGCGGTTTTGGCGATACCCTCAATGTCCTCCAGCGTCTCGGTGGGCAGGCCCATCATAAAGTACAGCTTTACTGAAGTGTAGCCTGCGTTAAAGGCCAGCGTGCAGGTTTTTTCGATCTCGTCCCAGGTGATGTTTTTATTGATTACATCCCGCAGGCGCTGTGTACCCGCCTCCGGAGCGAAGGTCAGACCGCTCTTGCGTACCTTGGTGGTCTTTTCAATCAGGCTTTCGGTGAAGTTGTCAATGCGCAGCGAGGGCAGCGAAATGCTCACATGTTCCTTTTCCGTCCAGGGGGCCATATCGTCCAGCAGGGTCTCCAGCTGGCTGTGGTCCGAAGTGGACAGACTGGTCAGGCTGATCTCCTCATAGCCGGTATTGGCGCACAGATCCTGTGCGGCGCGGTTCAGCAGCTGGGCATCACGCTGACGCATGGGCCGGTAGATGAAGCCCGCCTGGCAGAAGCGGCAGCCGCGCACACAGCCGCGCAGCACCTCGATCTGGGCGCGGTCGTGCACCGCACCCACCATGGGCACCACGAAATTGGTGGGCAGCTTCTGGGTATTCATATCCTTGATGATTGCCTTGTGAATCACCGCCGGGGCGCAGTCCTCATTGGGGGTGATGGCCTGAATGCGGCCATCCTCTTTGTAGCTCACATCGTAGAAGGACGGCACATAGCAGCCTTCGATCTTAGCCAGACGACGCAGCAGTTCCTTCTTGCTGATGCCTTCCTTCTTGGCCTGCTCCACAGTGGCACACACCTCGGGCAGCTGCAGCTCACCCTCGCCCAGCATCATCATGTCAATGAAGTCGGCAATGGGCTCGGCGTTGCACACGCAGGGGCCGCCGGCTACCACCAAAGGCCAGCTTTCGTCCCGGTCCTTGCTGTACAGCGGAATTCCCGCCAGATCCAGCATGGCCAGAATGTTGGTGTAGGACAGCTCGTATTGCAGGGTAAAGCCCACAATATCGAATGCCGTCAGCGGATCCTTGCTTTCCAGCGCATAAGTGGGGATGTGCAGGCGTTCCATCTCCTGCTTCATATCCAGCCAGGGCATGAAGGCACGCTCACACCACCAGTTGGGGCGCTCGTTCAGCAGCTCATACAGGATCTTCATGCCCAGAAAGGACATGCCCACCTCATAGGTATCCGGAAAGCAGAACGCAAACCGGAGATCCACGTCTTCCTTGTTTTTTATGATGCACCCGGGCTCACCGCCGGTATAGCGGCCGGGCTTCTGCACCCGGGCCAGGGCCTCCTTTAATTTCGGATCAAACACTTGCTTCATTCCTTTGCAATTTGAATGTTACAGTTCATTGTAACCGATTTGCGCGGGAAATGCAATTTATCCGCCGAAGAAATTGTTCCAGATCCGTTTGCCGTCCAGTGGCCCCACCGGAAGCAGGTTAAATCCGCCCACCAGAAGGTTGGTTCCCAAAAAGAACCACCCCCAGTAACTGGCACTCTGCTGCATCCACAGGTATGCTGCCCCTGCTGCCATCAGGTTGACCGCCGGGCCTGCTGCAGCAAGGATTCCTTCTCTCCGGGGCGAAAGCTGCACAGTACCCAGACACAGTCCGATTCCACCGGGCGAAAGCTCCAGCACCGGAAGCATCCCGGTGAAAAGGATCCACGCCGCAATATGCCCGCTCTCGTGAAGCAGTGAACACAGGAAGCTGATTCGCAGAATTCCCAGATGATCGTGCGTCAGTCCAAACCACAGGCCCAGCAGCATCAATTCCGGCTGTCGCAGCCGGATCAAACGCCTGCCTCCAGTGCCTTTGCGGGATCATAGCGCACATCATTGCAGAACAATTCAAAATGCAGATGCGGGCCGGTGGCCGCCCCGGTCTGCCCCACGGTACCCAACACATCATCCAGAGTTACCCGCTGCCCCTGCCGCACAAAAATATACTGCATGTGGCAATAGCGGGTTACCAGACCATTTTCGTGAAGAACCTGTACATAATTCCCATAAGAGGCATTCCATGCGCTCTTCTGTACAATACCACTCCATGCCGGGTGAATGCCGGTTCCCTCTGCCACCGCCAGATCAATTCCGGTGTGAAAATCTGCCTTTCCGGTAAAAGGGTCACTGCGCCAGCCATAATCGGATGTGACGGTATACCCGCGAACGGGCAGAGAAAGCGTATTTCCTGGCACCAACGTTTCCAGAGAGTTCCCTTCCGGCGCTGCCCGGCGACTCCATCCCCCAGCGCCATACCCTAAAGTCAGTGTATTTTCCCCGGAAAGTCGTTGCATTGTCTCCATGGCCTGTACACTCAAATCCCGAACTGCTGCACTTGCAAATTTCACCAGCTCCTCCTCTCCGGACAGAGCAATTCCCTGATAGCGCAGCTGCCGGTAACCGGCCTGAAACGTCTCATAGAGGGGTGGCGAAATCGTGCGGACGGCAACAACACAAAGCAAAATCAAACCACAGATCAAAATCTGTAACGTAAGAACCGGATTCTTCCGTTCCGGGTTCTGCCTCTGAATCGGCGGGCGCAGCAGCTGCTCTACTTCCTGTCGGCTGGCAAGCACCGGGGGCATTGTCTCGTTTGTTTCCACATTCCACATGGGCGATCCTCCTTTTTTCTGCGGCAAGAACACTATTGCATTTCTATTCCATTTCCCGCCGGGATAGCCCTCTTCTCTGCAAAAAAATCCCCCGCCCGGATGCAAGCGCATCCCGACGGGGGAATGAAATGTAATTTTACTTATTGCCATGCAGAAGGTTGGCGATCTTTTGCAGCAGACCAGTTTTCGGCGCAGGTGCCTGCACTGTCGGCGCTACCGGCAGTACAAAGCTATCCCGGAACAGATCATACAGGGCCATCTGGCTGTCCACGCGAGGTGCACCCGGCTCTGCCTTTACCTTGGAATAGCTTCCATCCGGCTTCATCTCCCGGGCATTTACATTGTCGCTCAACTGAAGCTCCAGAATTTGGCGCAGCTTGTTGGCCAGTGCCCGATCCGGCACCTTCAAGCCAACCTCTACCCGGCGTTCGGTATTGCGGGTGAGGAAGTCGCCGGAAGCAATATAGACACGCATGTCGTCACCGTCGCCAAAGCAGTAGATACGGGAGTGCTCCAGATACCGCCCCACAATGCTCCGGATTCGCAGATTGTCTGTGCTGCCGGGTACCCCGGCGGTCACGCAGCAGATGCCACGCACGATCATATCTACCGAAACGCCTGCACAGGACGCCTCGGACAGCTTTTCGATCACGTTTTTATCGCTGACCGAGTTATTCTTCAGGATAATGCGGGCAGGCTTACCCTCCTTGGCCTTCTGAATCTCCCGATCCATCTCCTCCAGCAGAACGCTCTTAAAGCACAGCGGAGCCACCAGCAGATATTTGGTATTGTTTGTGAGCCGTTCTACCGCCAGGTTGTTGAACACAGCCGATGCTTCTTCACCAATTTCCGTGCGGGTGGTCACGTAGGAAAGATCGGTATACTGCTCACTGGTCTTTTCGTTGTAGTTGCCGGTACCGATCTGGGTGGTGTAACGATAACCGTCCTTGGTGCGGCGGGTAATCAGGGTCAGCTTGGAATGAACCTTGTAGTCATCCAGACCGTACAGCACCGTACAGCCAGCCTCTTCCAGCTGTTTGGACCAGTCAATGTTGTTCTGCTCATCAAAACGGGCACGCAGCTCCACCACCGCTACGACCTCTTTGCCATTTTCCGCCGCGGCTATCAGGGCCTGCACAATCTGGGAATCCCGCGCCATACGATACAGAGTCATCTTGATGGAGATAACCTCCGGATCAAAGGCCGCCGCCATCAGCATCTTGATGAAGGGGCGCATGCTCTGATAGGGGTAGGCAATCAACACATCATTTTTCTGCACTGCCTCGCTCAGCTTATAGCCATGAGGTGCCTGCATCGGCTTTGCCGGAGCATAGAACAGCTCGCTGTGGCCTTCATTCTGCAGCCGAGCTGTGAGCTTAAAGCAGTAGGAAAGATCCAGAGGGCTGCTCTGGTTGAAGCACTGCTGCGCAGGCAGAACCAGTTTTTCGCACAGATAGTTTTTCACTTCCTGCGGGGGCTGGTTCCAGAACTGGATGCGAACTGCGGCCAGCTTACGGCGCTTCTTCAGCAGCTCGCTCATAACCTGCCGGTAGTCAATGTCCTGATCGAACATGCCCTCCTTCACATCGATATCCGCGTTTCGGGTTACCCGGAACAGGCACTTTTTCTGAAGAATCGGGAAAACCAGCTCCGCATAGTGGTAGATCAGCTCTTCCACCAGGCCGTAATACAGCGCATCATCCTTCTTCAGGTACAGCACACGCTCAAACTGGCTGCCAATGGGAATCAGGCCAAAGGACAGATTCGCATCGCCTTTCGCCTTCAGTGTAGCACATAAGTAAATTTCCTGATTGCGCAGGAACGGGAACGGGTGCCGATGATCGATAATCTGCGGAGACAGCACAGGAAACAGCTCGCTCTGGAAATACTTTTTCCAGAATTTTTCGTCCTCTTTGTCCAGCTTCTCAAAATCAATCTTCCGATAACCGATCTGAGCCAGATTATCCCGCAGCTTTGCCACGTATTTGTCGCACTGATCCTGCAGCAGGGCTGTTTTAGGCATAATCGCTGCCAGTTGCTGAGCTGCCGTCATGTTGGTCTTGTTTTCGGTAATCTCATTTTTCAGCAGCGTGCGGTCATACAGCGAACCCACACGAACCATAAAAAACTCATCCAGATTGCTGCCGTAAATTGCCGCAAACTTCATCTGTTCCGCAAGAGGAACCGTCTTGTCCTTGCTCAACGCCAGCACACGCTTATTGAAATCAAGCCAGCTGAGCTCGCGGTTGATGTAGATGTTGTTTTGTGTCATCACGATCTATCTCTCCTCTTTTTGCATCTCATCTGCTTCGATGTAAAGCCTGGAACGCCATTCCTCGATGCTTTTTGTGGATATTCCGTCGACCTGCTCCAGTTCATCCAAACTGGAAAACGGCCCATGAACTTCCCGATATTCCAGAATCGCCCGGGCCTTTTTCTCCCCCACACCGGGAAGCGAACACAGAGCGTCGATCCCGGCCGAGTTCAATTCGACCATCTCCATCTGATGTGCATCAAAGGGCTCGGATGCAACGGTTCGATACCCCGGCTGCCAGAACGGTACGCTGAACCAGAGCGCCCCCGTCAGCAATAACAGCAGTGCTGCCGCACAGCACAGCAATACCTTCCTGGTATTTCGCTCCTTTGTCATCCCGTGCTGCATCCTTCCCTGTTCGGCCGTATTCCGACCCCTTTTGTCCGAACACGGTCTTTTTTCTATTATAGCACAAAACCCTGCCATTGTTTGTAAAGATATACAAAAATCTCCCGCTTCGACAAAATGCGAAACGGGAGATTTTCATTCAATCAATCTGATCAGCGTGCCAGGCAGTCGCGCACCTTCTGCGCGATTGCGGAAGCAGTAAGACCATAATACTCCAGCAGAGCGTTTGCGGGGCCGGACTGGCCAAACGCATCCATAATTGCCACAGGAGCAACCGGGCAGGAAACACCTTCCCCAACCATTGCCTCGCAGACTGCGCTGTAAAGACCGCCGATCACACTGTGCTCTTCAGCGGTTACGATGCAGCCGGTCTCGTTGGCAGCATTCACCACAGCCTGCACATCCAGAGGCTTGATGGTGTGCATGTTCACCACGCGAACCTGCACGCCTTCCTGGGCCAGCTGTTCTGCCGCCTCCAGCGCACGGGCAACCATCAGGCCGGTGGCAATAACAGTTGCATCCTTGCCCTCGCGCAGGGTAACTGCACGACCCAGCTCGAAGTGATAACTTTCCGGGTCATTGACCACAGGAACTGCCAGACGGCCCAGGCGCAGATAAGCAGGGCCATAATACTCTGCCAGTGCACGCACGGCCTGGCAGGCTTCGGTATCGTCAGCAGGATTTACCACAACCATGCCGGGAATACCGCGCATCAGGGCAATATCCTCCACGCACTGATGGGTCGCGCCATCCTCACCCACGGAAATGCCCGCGTGGCTGGCACAGATCTTCACGTTCAGATGGGGGTAGCCTACCGAGTTGCGGATCTGCTCATAGGCACGTCCGGTGGCAAACATGGCAAAACTGGAAACAAAGGGGATCATTCCCGCAGCAGCCATGCCGGCCGCAATGGAAACCATGTTGGCCTCTGCGATGCCGCAGTCGAAATGGCGTTCGGGGAATTTCTCCTGGAACATACAGGTCTTGGTGGATTCCGCCAGATCGGCGTCCAGAACTACAATCTTGTCATTCTCCGCGCCCAGCTGCGCCAGAGTACGGCCATAGCTCTCACGGGTAGCGATCGGTTTAGTCTGCATCATCGTTTTTATACCTCCAGTTCGGCCGCCGCAGCGCGGAGCTCTTCCATGGCCTGTTCATACTGCTGCTGATTGGGGGCCTTGCCATGCCAGCCGGCCTGATTCTCCATAAAGGATACGCCCTTGCCCTTTACCGACTTCTGTACAATCACACTGGGCTTGCCCTTTACCTGACGTGCTGCAGTGAAGGCAGCATCCAGGCTCTCGAAGTCATGGGCATCTGCGGCAAACACTTCCCAGCCAAAGGCACGGAATTTCTCATCGATGGGATAAACCGAGCAAACATCGCTCACGTTACCGTCGATCTGCAGGTTGTTGTTGTCCACCACAGCAATCAGGTTGTCCAGCTTGTGATGAGCCGCAAACATGGCAGCCTCCCATACCTGGCCTTCCTGCAGCTCGCCGTCGCCCAGCACAGTGAACACGCGCCAGTCAGCGCCCTGGGTCTTTGCTGCAAGCGCCATACCCACAGCAGCAGAGATGCCCTGCCCCAGGCTGCCGGTGCTCATATCCACACCGGGAGTTCCCTTCATATCCGGATGACCCTGAAGCATTGCGCCCAGATGACGGAACTTCTTCAGCTCTTCCCGGTCAAAGAAGCCCTTCTGAGCCAGCACAGAATAAAGTGCCGGGCAGGTGTGTCCCTTGGAAAGCACCAGCCGATCCCGCTGCTCCCAGGAAGGGTTCTTGGGATCCACCCGCATCTGTACCTCATAGAGATAGGTCAGGGTATCGGCCACTGAGAGTGAGCCACCCGGATGGCCGGAAGCGGCCTCGTATACCTCATTCAGAACGTCCTGCCGGACCTGATTCGCCATTCGCTTCAGGTGGTTCATCGTCTGTTTATCCATGCTGTTCCTCCCGTTGTTTTCCCTCATGTTTTTTCACCAATGCATACAGGTACTCTCCCACACCGCCATCTGTGCAGCGTGCGACCACCTCATCGGCTGCATTCTGCACCTCCGGCGGTGCATTGCCCACGGCCACCGCATATCCGGCGGCAGCCATCAGCTCCAGATCGTTGAAATAATCCCCGATCACGACGGTATATTCCATAGGGATGAGTTCCCTGCGGCAAAGCTCTTTCAGTGCGGACGCTTTCGAAACATGCTCCGGCATGATTTCGAAATAGATAAAATTCGTAGGCACAAACTGCAGCCCGGGGTAGGTCTTGTCTGCAAAATACTGCTGTACCTTGAACAACGCGGCAGGATGTGCCGCAAAAACAACCTTGGCCCAATTGGGCGGCACCTGCTCCAGCGGACAGAGTACACACCCCATCTTCTCATCCTTCATGTGAGCGGTGGTATACTGGTTGGCCCGCACCACATAGGGGCGGCCTTCCTCCACCATAATTTCCACACCCAGATCCGGGAAGGCTGCCATTGCTTCTTCAATGGCCTGCCGGGCAGACTCCTCATTCAGAAAATGCAGATCCACCGCTTCGTCCGCGTGAATATCATACAACACAGAACCGCCACATGCAATAGCCGGGCAGGAAAGTTCCAGCCCCTGAAGCGCTGCACGGATCGATTCCGGCGGCCGGCCGGTAGCCACCGTAAAGCGGCCACCCATGGCCATAAACAACCGGATCGCCGCCAGATTGCAGGCCGGAATACCTTCTCTGGCCGTGAGCAGGGTGTTATCCATATCGCATACTACAAGGTACTTTTTCAGCGATTCCATTCTTCCTGCTCCTTTCCCAGCGAGCGCAGGAACCGGGTGAAATACTCCGGCAGCTCACTGTCGAATTCCAGATATTGCCCGGTAATCGGATGCACAAAGCCAAGCGTTTTTGCATGCAGGCACTGCCCCTGCAGGCTCTTGATCACATTTTTGGGCCCGTAAACCGGGTCACCCGCCACCGGATGCCCAATGCTTGCCATGTGTACCCGGATCTGATGGGTACGCCCGGTTTTCAGGCGGCATTCCAGATGGCTGAACCCCTGATAACGCCCCAGCACATGGTAGGCAGTGTAGGCATACTTGGAATTCTGCTCGGTGACCGCCATCTTCTTCCGGTCTGTTTTGTGGCGGCCAATGGGCGCTTCCACAAAGCCTTCATCCTGCGCAAACCCGCCATATACCACCGTCTGATAAACCCGGTTAATGCTGTGCACCGCCATCTGCTCAGACAGACCGGTATGGGTCACATCGTCCTTCGCCACCACCAGAAGGCCACTGGTGTCCTTGTCGATGCGGTGAACAATACCGGGGCGAACCACGCCCCCAATGCTGGACAGCCGCCCCGCACAATGGTATAGCAACGCATTGACCAGCGTTCCATCCGGGTTGCCCGGCGCGGGATGCACCACCATCCCCTTGGGCTTGTTCACCACCAGAAGATGTTCATCCTCATAAACAATATCCACCGGGATGTTTTGAGGAACTGCATCCAGCGGCTGGGCGTCGGGAACCTCCACACAGATGGTGATCCCGGGCTGGATTTTCTGATTTTTCGCGGCAGACTTGCCAGCGTAAAGCACTCCGCCCTGCTCCATCAGCTGCTGCAGGGCGCTGCGGGAAAGCCCGGTTTGGGCAGCCAGGAACCGGTCAAGCCGTTCACCCGCCTGCTCAGGCTGCACCACAAATTCAAATCGTTCCATCCGTTTTTTCTCCAGAAGCCTTCTTTTTGGCAGCCAGCTCTTCCAGAATCAGGTTCAGGACAAGCAGGCCGATTCCCGTGCAGACCAATACGTCTGCCAGGTTAAAGATCGCAAAGCGGATAAACAGAAAATTGATGTAGTCCACTACCTGGTGATTGAACACCCGGTCGATCCAGTTGCCGATTCCACCCGCCAGAACCAGCACCCAGGCCCAGTACTCCAGTTTCCGTGCCGGGCGTTTGATCAGCAGATAGGCCGCAATGGCCAACATCGCCACACTTGTGAATGCAATCAGAAAAATCTGCTGGCCACTGAAGCTGCTGAAGGCTGCGCCGTCATTCAGATAATAACGCAGCTCCACCACCCCGGGAATGAGCGGCATCGCCCCCACCGGTGCGAGCACAGCCGTTGCCCAAAGCTTTACAGCCTGATCCAGAATCACAAGCAGAGCCACCACAACGGCAGTAATCAATACAGTTGTCAAAACCAATGTTCTCCTTTAATCTTCCGATTCGCAGCAAAGGCGGCGCCTTTTTCAAAACGCCGCCTTTTCAAGCTTTTTATTCCAATCAATCGGTAAACTGGATTCCCTTGAAGCCCTTGAAGGCCGGAGTCTGCTCCGGCTGCTCCGCCTGTTTGGGCTCCTCGGCATGTTCCGGGCTGAAGGTCTGTGCGGAGAAATCCTCCTCAAAGAATTCCTCCACCGTGTCCAGCATATTGCCGGACTGCTCGGAATTCTGCTCCCCATACAGTTCAGACAGATCCGGGAACTGCATGGTCTCCTCCTTCGGCTCCTCCATAGCGGGAGTTTCCGGAGCAGACTGTTCCTCAACCTGAGGCTGTTCTGCCTCCTGAACCGGTTCCACAACAGACTCTTCCACAGGAGCAGGCTCTTCAACCTCTTCATCGCCAGGCAGCCCGCTGATCAGTTCAATGTGCTGCTTGTACATCGCCAGAAGAGTATTCTTGAAGTGGGCCACTTCCGCCTTGACCCGCTCCAGCTCCTGCTGCTGTTCTTCGCTCTGCTCCTGCGCCACCCGGGTCAGGGTGTCGGCACGAATACCGGCTTCGCGCAGCAGAGATTCCGCCTTCTGCTTTGCTTCCCGAATCACGCTTTCGCCCATACGCTGCGCATTCAGAAGAGCCGTCTTCAAGTTATCTTCATCGCGGCGATACTCTTCGATCTTCTCCGCAAGGATATACAGTTTCTTTTCCTTGTCGGCGTTGTCCGCGGCCAGCTGCTCCATATCCTGAGCTACCTGCTGCAAAAATGCGTCCACATCCTCCGGCCGATATCCACGCATAACCTTGTCGAATGTGACGCTGCGGATTTCCTGCGGTGAGATCATAATTTAATTCCTCCAGTGCTTCTGGTATCAATATTGAAAAAATGTAATAAACTGGCGATCCTTTTTGCTTTTTCCGCCAATTTCCTCCAGACGAAAGCGTCCGCTGCCCCGCACGGTGAACAGATCTCCCTGATACACCGGCGCATGCGGATTGCTCACGGCCACATGGTTGATCTCCAGTCGGCCGCCGCGCACAAGGTCTGACGCCTGACCGCGGCTGCACCGCAGCATCGCTGCCAGAACGGCATCCGCCCGAAGGGAGGAAACCGTGGCGCTCTGCCGGACCCGCTCCGGCTCCTGCACCGGGATCTGGTCATAAAACCGCTCGGTGTGAACAGAGCAGCGCCCCACACCGGTCAGCTCACTGCAAATCAGCTCTGCCGCCGGCTCCAGCGCACACACATAGGCCGTGCCCGGAGCATTGGGATCCAACACGATATCACCAATGCTGGAACGGTCCAGACCAAGGCCCAGAACCGCCCCCAGATAGTCCTTATGCCCAGGTATGTCCTGTACATGAAGGCATTCCATTCGAACACAGGCAATGGGCGAAAAGCCGCAGGCCCCCGCAGGCTCGATACACAGTACTCTGCGTTCTGCAAACGGATAGCCTCCATCAAAGGAATATTCCTCACAGCCTTCCCTGTTCAGGGCTGCCAGTGCCAGCGTCTGCTCGCGATCACTCAAAAAAGAGCTGTAGCGCGCAATTCCCCGGTTCATGGCGATGGCGCACAGATCCAGGACCCGCCGCATCAGCAGCCGCTCCTGATCATTCTGAGGCGGAACAAAGCCCCTCTGGGCAGCCGGATCAGAAGAATACGCCATTGCTCTCCAGCTCGTCCAGCAGATCGCCCATGATATCCACGTTATAGGGAGTGATGATGAAGGTGCTGTTGGCAACACGCTTCATCTGACCATTGTTCGCATAGGCAACACCGGACAGGAAGTCCACCAGACGGCGGGAAACCTCTTTGTTGGTGGATTCCAGATTCAATACAACGGTACGCTTTGCGTTCAGATGATCTGCCACGGTGCTGGCATCGTCAAACCGCTCGGGCTTGACCAGAACCACCTGCAGCTGCGTGGTGGCGTTGATGTTCACCACTTTATTCCGCTTACCGGTATTCTCCGGCGGATAATCCTCCTCCGGAGCGGCGCCGCCGCGGGAGGGGTTAATAAACATATCGTCGGTATCGTAGTAATCGTCGTCGGCGTCATCGCCCACGCCCAGCATGCTCTTCACTTTATCAAACATCTTTCATTGCTCCTTCCAATGTGCATTGATAAGATTGCCCTTTTTCATGCAAGAAAAATATAGAATCAGTTAGTATATATTATCGCTGTTTTTCAGTAGCCTGTCAACAGCCTGTCAACAAACAAAAATCATTTTTTTGCCTGCCGCCATAAATTTTCCTCGGAATCAGCTCAGGATTTTTCCATCCTTCAGATCGGTGCCTTCCACAATCACTTCGTCAAACATACGCAGCTCATTGTCGGTACCAACCTTTCCGTCCTCCGCCACCAGCAGATATTCCTCATTCTGATAAACGATCTGAATTTTTCGCCAGCGGGCCAGATTTCCGTACTTCACATAAACGCCCTTTTCGCCGTCCACAATGTGAAGTGCATCCGCGTCCACCCGGAGCCCCTCATAGGATTCAAAATCGATTTTGGCTTCTTCCAGCGAGAGCCCCAGCACATCCGCGCCGATGTATTCGCAGTGCAGCACAAATTTGGCAAGCCCCTGTTCCTCGTCCAGCTCAATGGATTCCACTGTTGCCGGCAGAGTTTTTTCCGCCACACCGGGAAAGCTGATTTCCACACTGGAAGCATTCTGGAACTTCTTGCCCTCTTCCAGGCTGCAGGTTCCATAGAAATACCAGGCATAGCTGGTCACGATCTTGCCTGCGCCTTCCAGCGGCTGAACCCCGTCACCATTCTGAATCGACTGCGCCAGAGTAGTCGCGTCCATTGCATCCAGACCTTCCCGGGTCAGCGAGAGTATATCTGCCGAATCGGCCGCCACAAAATAGCCGCCCACCGGGGCCGAGATGGTTGCAGGCTGCCCCAGCTGGGCCTGCACCTGATCCTTCAGAGTTTGCAGCTCCTGCTTGGCCTGTGCAAAATTGCTTACGGCGCCAGTCATGATCTGAATCTTGTTGGCTGCCAGCAAATACTGGTTACCGGCCTCCCCGACCTGATCGTAAGCCTGCATGTCGATACAGTCCAGCAGGTCATACAGAGCGTTCTGCTGCTGCTTATAGAGCATGTCCACATCGGTACCACTGGTGTTTTCAGACTTTTCCAGCAGGCTGAGCTGGGTCTCGATCTCCTCCAGCTGCCGGCGGCTCTGGGCCTGTTCCGTGCTGGTGTAAACTTCCGCTACTGCAGTTCCGGAGGCAACCCGTTCGCCGTTTTCCACCAGATAACCCAGATCCCCGCTGCCTTCCACGGGAGTCTGATCGAACACCACATAACCGTCTGCAAAGACGCTGTCGGACATGACATATTCCACCGCTGTTTCGGTGCGGTAGGGCCGGTTCAGAATGGCAAACAATTGAACCCCCAGATAGACCGCCGGCACTACGAGAATCGCCAGAACGATTGCCGTGATGATTTTTTGCTTGGAGCTTCGCATGCTTCGCTCCTCCTGTTGCAATAGATTTGGGTCAGAGCCGCCTGATGGCTGCCCCTGTTTTATGGATTCAGTGGTTCACACACCAGGCTCCACTTGCGGCCAGTGCGCGTGAATATGGGCAAGTGCCTGCGCCTCCAGATTGCCCTGAATTCCATCCAGCCAAAGGGTCTGGGGCATACGGCGAAACCAGGTGAGCTGCCGCTTTGCATAATTTCGGGAAGCCTGTTTGAGCTTGTCCACACAGGGCTCCAGCGGGCTTTCTCCGCAGAAATACGGAAAGAATTCCTTATAGCCGATGGCCTGAGCAGCTGTATGGTAGGTATCCCGATGATCATAGACCAGCCGGGCCTCCTTCAGAATTCCCTGCTCCAGCATCAGATCCACCCGGCGGTCAATCCGCTGATACAAAACGCTTCGGTCCTCAAAGCCGATGCAAAACAACAGACTGTCGTAGGGTGGCTCGCTCGGTTTTGATTCTGCCCGCTGCCGGGTCATGGTAACGCCGGTGATCTGGAACAGCTCCAGCGCCCGCAGCACCCGCCCCACATTGTTGGGGTGAACCGTGGCCGCGTACTCCGGGTCGATCTGCGCCAGCTTTGCGTGCATGGCATCGGCCCCCAGCTGGGCCGCCTGCTCCTCCAGCTGCCTGCGCACGGCCGGGTCGGTTTTCTGTTCAGCAAAACGAACTCCGCTCAACAGGCTTTCCATATAAAGCCCCGTTCCGCCCACCAGCACCGGCAATTTCCCCCGGGCGCTGATGTCACGAATGCAGTGATCTGCAAGGGCCACAAAATCCGCCACGCTGAACGTCTCTTCCGGCGCGAGGAACCCCACCAGATGATGGGGCACTCCCTGCATTTCTTCTTCGGTCACCTTTGCGGTGCCCACATCCAGCCCGCAGTAGATCTGCATGGAGTCCACACAGACCACCTCACCGTTCAGCCGTTTGGCCAGCGCCACTGACAAAGAAGTCTTGCCGGAAGCTGTGGGCCCGCCGATGGCCAGAACTTTTGGTTTATCCGATCCGCCCAAACTGTTTTTCCAGCTCCTTCTTTGTCAATTTCAGCACCACCGGTCTGCCGTGGGGGCAGAAGGGCGGCACCTTGCCATCCAGAATATCCTGCGCCAGATGCATCAGTTCGGCACTGGCGGTGCGGTCGCCTGCCTTGATGGCGGCCCGGCAGGCAATGGAATGCAGCACCCACTCGGTCTTTTCGCTCAGTGCATCCCGGCTGCCCCGGGCCAGCTTTGCAGCCAGCTCGCAGATCAGACCCTCCACGTCCGGGGTCTCCACATCGGCCGGAACCGAACGAACCAGCACCGTGCTGCCGCCGAAGTCCTCGGTCTCCACACCTGCATCCCGCAAAAGAGATTCATGTTCCAGAATGGCGTTCTTCTCTTCGGCGGAAAGGTTCACCGTAACCGGGGCCAGCAGCATCTGACTGCTCACCTTTCCGTAATCCGCAGCTAACCGCTCATAGAGGATGCGCTCGTGGGCCGCGTGCTTGTCAATCAGACACATCTCCTGTCCACGCTGGGTGATGATGTAGGTTTTGAACACCTCGCCCACATACTGCAGCGGCTGGCTGGTTTGCTCCGGCTCCATTGTCTGCTGCAAAGGTTCTGGTTGTGGCGTTGATTCCGTCAGCTTCGTCTGTTCGGCGGGCTGCTCTTCGATTACCACGGGTTCCGGCTGCGGCGCGGGCTGCACCGCAGGCATCGCCCACTGCCCGGCAAACTTCTTCTCCGGTTCGGAATACTTTGCCAGTGGAACCGGTTCTGAGCGAAGGCCCTCTCCCACCGGGGTGGCAAAGGAATTTTGCCCATTTTGCCAGTTGCGGGAAATGCGTGGAACATCCTCTTCGTCCGGAACCGTAACAATGGGCTCCAGCGGCTCCTCTTTTTTGGGAGAAACCCGCCAGATTTCACTGATTTCAGCCTTTCGGGGCTCCGTTTCCGCCGTAAAGTCATCTTGCTTCACAGCGAAGTTGAACGTTTTTTTCGTCGGTTCCGGCTGTGCCGCAGGCTGCTTAACCGGTTCCTGCTCAGGTGTTTTGCCCGCAGCAAACTGAAACTGCTGCTCCCCGCTGCCGGGCTGGCCCAGCGCATTTTTCACTGCACCGTAAACCGCGTCGAACACATCGTTTTCCCGGGCGAAGCGCACCTCGGTTTTGGCGGGATGAACGTTCACATCCACCAGCTGTGCCGGCATATCCAGCATCAGCACACAGCCCGGAAACTTGCCCTGCATCAGGGTTCCCCGGTAGGCGTTCTCCATGGCGGCCATCATGGTACGGTTCTTTACAAATCGCCCGTTGATGAAAAAGAACTGCATGCCCCGGCTTGCCCGGCAGGCCCGCGGCGGGGTAATCAGACCGGACACGGAATAGTTGCCCATGCTGGTTTTGACCGGTAGAAGATCCCGGGCGAATTCCTTGCCCAGCACCGCATAGACCGCGCTGCGCAGGTCTCCATCGCCGGGAGTCTTGTAAAGCAGTTTCCCTTCACGGATAAAAGACACGCTCACCTCAGGGTGAGAAAGGGCAATCCGGCTGACCGTCTCGCCCACAAAGGTGCCCTCACTGGAATCCTTCTTCAAAAATTTCATCCGGGCGGGTGTATTGTAAAAAAGATCCCGTACCGAAATGGTGGTTCCGATGGGGCGCGCCCCAGGTTCCATACCCAGCTCTTCCCCGCCCTCAATGCGGTAGCAGCAGGCAAACTCATCCGGCTCGGTGCGGGTGAGCACCTCCACCCGGGCCACACTGGCAATGGACGCCAGCGCCTCGCCGCGGAAGCCCAGAGTGTGGATGCTTTCCAGATCCTCCTGGGTCTGGATCTTGCTGGTGGCATGGCGGATAAACGCGGTGGAGATATACTCCGCCTCAATGCCGCTGCCATTGTCTGCCACCTGAATCAGCGAAACACCGCCCCGTTCAATGGTGACCGCCACCTTTGTAGCGCCGGCATCGATGGAATTTTCCAGCAGTTCCTTCACCACAGAAGCAGGCCGTTCCACCACCTCACCGGCGGCGATCAGCTCCGCGGTATGCTTGTCCAGAATATGTATGACCGCCAAATCCGGTCACCTCCCTGAAAGCGCCGCCTTATTGCAGCGCGTTTTTGATTTCACACAGGAATTGCAGTCCCTCAATACCGGTCAGGGTATTCAGATCGGTATCCCGCAGCTTGTCCAGAATTTCGCTGGGCAGAGCCGGGCTGCTCATCTCTTCCACAACGCCGAAGTCCAGCTGCTCCACCTGTTGCTTTTTGGGTGCTGCCGCTTCCAGCGCGCGCAGTACCTCCTTGGCCCGCTTGGTCACACTGTCCGGCAGACCGGCGAGCTTTGCCACCTGAATGCCGTAGCTGTCATCGGCCGGGCCGCGCACAATGCGCCGCAGGAAGGTGATGTCGTCGCCCCGCTTTTTCACTGCAATGTTATAGTTTTTCACGCAGTCCAGGGTATTTTCCAGCTCAGTCAATTCATGATAGTGGGTAGCAAACAGAGTCTTGCAGCCAATCTGGCCGGCAATATGCTCCACCACTGCCCGGGCAATGCTCATGCCGTCGAAGGTGGAGGTGCCGCGGCCGATTTCGTCCAGAATCACCAGACTGCGTTTGGTGGCGTATTGCAGAATCTCAGCCACCTCGGTCATCTCCACCATGAAGGTGGACTGCCCGGCCGCCAGATCGTCCGACGCACCCACGCGGGTGAAGATGGCATCCACCACACCCACCCGACACTCCTGTGCCGGGACAAAGCTGCCAATCTGGGCCATCAGGGTGATCAGCGCATTCTGGCGCATATAGGTGGATTTACCGGCCATGTTGGGGCCGGTGATGATGAGCATGCTGTTTTCGCCGCAGTCCAGCAGAGTGTTGTTGGGCACGAACAGGCTGCCCTTGAGCATCTGCTCAATAACCGGATGCCGGCCTTCGGTGATGACCAGCTCGTCGCCGTCATCCACAACCGGACGCACATAATTGTTGTTCACCGCCACCTGCGCCAGTGCAGTAAGCACATCCAGCTGCGCAAGGGCGGAGGCCGTGTTCTGCACCCGCAGAATCTGAGCGGAGAGGTCCTTCAACAGATCCTCAAACAGCTGCCGCTCCAGCGCCAGAAGCCGCTCGCTGGCACCGAGGATCTTGCTTTCCAGCTGTTTTAATTCCTCGGTGATGTAGCGTTCCGCGTTGGCCAGAGTCTGCTTGCGGATAAAGTTCTCCGGCACCTGGTCGGTGAAGGATTTGCTGACTTCCAGATAATAGCCGAACACCCGGTTGTAGCCCACCTTCAGGGTGCGGATTCCGGTCTCCTCCTTCATGCGGGCTTCCAGCTGGGAAAGATAGCCCTTGCCGCCATGCACAATGTCACGCAGCTCGTCCACCTCTGCGCTGTAACCCTGCTTGATCACGCCGCCATCCTTCAATGTGGCAGGCGTTTCCTCTTCCAGCGCTGCAAAAATCCGGTCCCGGATATCCTCCAGCGGATCGATCTGCTGCGCAAGTGCATCCAGCTCCGGACAGCTACAGCCGGAAGCCAGTTCCCGGATCAGGGGCAGCTGGGTGCAGGTGCTGGCCAGCGCGTAAATCTCCTTGGGGGTGGCGGAGCCATACACCGTGCGGGTCATCAGGCGCTCCATATCGAACACATGGGACAATGCCTCGCTCAGCTCGGCCCGCTGGATGTTTTCGCTGTAAAGGGCCTGCACACAGTTGAGCCGGCGATTGATGGCCGCCGAGCTCACCAGCGGCTGCTCCAGCCAGCTGCGCAGAAGGCGCTTGCCCATGGCAGTCTGGGTCTTGTCCAGCACCCAGAGCAGAGTGCCCCGTTTCTCGCGGCCGCGCATGGTCTCGGTCAGCTCCAGATTGGCACGGGTAACCGGGGAAAGCTGCATGTACTGGGCTTCGGCGTAGCTGTGTACCAGCTTCAGCCGCTCCACACCTTTTTTCTGGGTGCGGTGCAGGTAACCCAGCAGCGCGCTCAGCGCCGCGTGGGCATTGCCCTCCCTGCCAAGGCCGGTGGCCTTGGGCCAGTCCGCGCCAAACTGCTCGGTCAGCAGACGCTCCACCTCATCCGGGGCGTAGCACTCATCCTCCATCAGCTCCACCGAGCAGGTCATGTGCTGCTTGATATAGGCGGTCACGTCCTTAAAATCCAGAAGCGCCGTGTTGAACAGCAGCTCACTGGGATTGTAGCGGCACAGCTCTGCAATCAGCTGGGTGGAGAGTTTCTCCCCCGCCAGCTCGGTGGTGTGGGCGCTGCCGGTGGAAACGTCCGCAAAGCAGACGCCGATGCACCCATTCTTTAAGTATACACTGCCGATGTAGTTGTTTTTGTCGTCCTGCAGCATGCTGCTTTCGATTACGGTACCCGGCGTGATCACCCGGATAATATCCCGCTTGACCAGACCCTTGGCGGTGGCGGGATCCTCCATCTGCTCACAGATGGCAACCTTGTACCCCTTTGCAATCAGCTTCGCCACATAGTTTTCGTAGCTGTGGAAGGGCACACCGCACATGGGGGCGCGCTCCTCCTGCCCGCAGTCCCGGCCGGTGAGGGTAAGCTCCAGTTCCTTGGACGCAAGAATCGCATCGTCATAGAACATCTCGTAAAAATCGCCCAGCCGGAAAAAGACGATCTCGTCCTTATGCTTCTTTTTGATTTCAAAGTATTGCGCCATCATGGGCGAAAGCTGTGCCAACGGTTATCACCTCTGCATTTTTTCAAACGGGAAAGAGTGCGGCCCAAAGAGTACTGGGACTCAGCACCCTCCGGGCCGCACGAACGCTTTTATGGCAAATGCCTTTTAGTGGCAGCCGGAGCAGGAAGAGCAGCTGCCGCTGCAGCCGGCCTGAGGCTCCTGTACGGTCATGGGATCGCCGCCGTTCATCGCAGTGTTGATGATGGCATCGATGTAACCGATCAGAGCTTCTGCCTCAGCCTTGGCCTCGTTGTAGGCAACCATGCTCTCGCTGTTCATGATGTCGGTGTACAGCTGGTTGACCTTGGCATTCAGCTCGGCCACCTTAGCTTCGTCGCGCTCGTCCTTGGCAATCTCGTTGTTCAGATCCAGACGGGCCAGGTTGAACTCGCCGATCATGTTCTGCAGGGTCTCGTCCGCATCGTTGGCTTTGCGGGCGGCATCCAGCGCCAGGTAACGGGCGTCAGTCTGCAGGGCTGCGGCGGCTTTCTTAAACAGGTCGATAACGTCCATGATGATTCTCCTTTGATTGGAACAATTTATATAATAAAAATATTATACCACAAAATTATAAAAAACAGCGGCGTGCGCAGTTTTTTCACACAAGTTCGCCTTTGAGCACCGTGCCACGGGAACCGGTCAGGTGCACCATGGCATAGCTGCCCACCAGCGATGGTTCGGCGGCAAACTCCACCACCAGATTGTTGGTCAGGCGGCCGGAAAGGGTGCCTTCGTCCCGCCCGGGGCCTTCCACCAGCACACGCTGGGTCTGGCCGGTCATATCCGCCACCAGCTTGCGGGCAATCTCATCCTGCACGCTGAGCAGCCGGGCCATGCGGTCGGTCTTTTCCTTGCGGGTGATGGGGTCCGGCATGGTGGCAGCCTTGGTTCCGCTGCGCTTGGAGTAAATGAAGGTAAACAGCTGCATGTAGCCTACCTTGCGGATCAGCTCCAGCGTGCCCTCAAAATCCTCCTCGGTCTCGCCGGGGAAGCCCACGATGATATCGCTGGAGAAGGTGATACCGGGAATCTTCTCCTTGGCGTAGTCCATCAGCTCCAGATACTGGGCCACGGTATAGTGGCGGTTCATCTGGGCCAGAATCCGGTCGCTGCCACTCTGCACCGGCAGATGCAGGTGGTTGCAGATCTTGTCCTGCGCGGCGATGGTGTCGATCAGCTTGCGGCTGGCATCCTTGGGATGGCTGGTCATGAAGCGGATGTGATAATCGCCGGGCACGGTGCACAGCAGATTCAAAAGATCCGAGAAATCAATCTTTTCCTCCAGGCCCTTGCCGTAGGAGTTCACGTTCTGCCCCAGCAGGGTGATCTCCTTGTAGCCCGCAGCCACCAGCTCCTTGAACTCGGCCAGAATATCCGCGCTGCGGCGGCTGCGCTCCCGCCCGCGCACATAGGGCACGATGCAGTAGGTGCAGAAGTTATCGCAGCCGTACATGATGGGCAGCCAGGCCCGGAAGTTGGAATCCCGGCGGATGGGGGTCTCCTCCACCACCTCGGCCCGCTCGGTGGGCGTGAGCAGGATGCGCTTTTTGTTGCCGGCGATCTTCTCGCACAGCAGCTGCGGCAGGGTGTCGATGCCGTTCACACCGAACACGATATCCACAAAAGGATAGCTTTCGCGGATTTTGTCCACGATGCTCTGCTGCTGAGCCATGCAGCCGCACAGGCCAATGATCAGGCCGGGCTTATCCTTCTTGAGCCGCTTGAGCGCGCCCACGTTGCCGAACACCCGCCGCTCCGCGTGCTCCCGCACGGCACAGGTGTTGAAGAGGATCAAGTCAGCCTCCTCCACCGAGCCGCACATGCCGTAGCCGATATCCGCCAGAACGCCCTTGATCTTCTCTCCGTCATTCACGTTCTGCTGGCAGCCGAAGGAATGCACATAGGCCAGCGGGGGGCTTTCGTACCATTTGGCCACCAGCTCCGCCGCCTGTTTGTTATGTTCAAAATGAATGATCTCCAAAATTCGAGCTCCTTCTGAAAATAGCGTGGTTTCAATATACCGTTCCAGTATACAATACTTTTGCCCATTTCACAAGCCCTTTGCGCTGTGATCCAGTGGGCTGCCCGTGCAAAAATGCAGGCAGACAAAAGCCCCGGCCGCCGGGAAGTGTTCTCCGGCGGCCGGGGCCTGCTTTGAGTGTAAAGCAACCACCAGCTACGCTGGTGCGAATTACTTGCTTTAGCATTTAGTTTGCGAGCGAAGCGAGATGACAAACTAATTGCCTACCATATAGAGAGAAAATATGGTTTTGGGATTTTGCTCGTTTACGAGCCGTAGGGCAAGAAATGCAGATGGCAGAATTTTTCGTGGCCCCTTAAGGGGCTTTGCTAGTATAATGCCCTTATAGGGCTTACTCAAACCACCGGCTAAGCCGGTGGTTTTGATTTCTATGGTGATTTTGATCATTCCGCCTGTCGCATCCGCTCCACCACCGGCTGCCCGGCGCCGAAGTGCAGGGCCAGCCGCGGAACCGCGATTCCCAGCAGCACCAGCACAGGAATCGCAGCTAAAAGCGGCCAGATCACAAACCGATAGCTGGTGAAGAACAGGCCGTCCACCAGGGGCTTTACGCACAGCAGTGAGACTCCGACCCCCACGGCCAGACTGCAAAGGATCGTGAACAGGGCATAACAGCTGCCCTCCAGTGCAACCATCGTCTGAAGCTGTCGCCTGGTCATACCGATGGCCTCCAGCATGGCAAATTCCCGCCTGCGGGTCACAATGCCCGTGAGGATAGAGTTAATAAAATTCAACACACCGATCAGCCCGATCACCAGCGAGAGCGAGCCGCCCACCGCCATGAACAGGAACCGTATTCCAGAGTATTCCTGAATGTACCCGTCCCGGGAACGGTAATCCATCAGCGGGTCAATCTGCGTGGTGTAGAGGTTCAGGTATTGCTCCATGGCGTCCACCGATTCCGGCTCCACCGCAAAGGCATAGTTCATCTTGTTGGCGGTGTTGCACATTCCCGCATACACATCCGCTGTGGTGTAATAGACAAATTCGGAAAAGCTGGCCTGCGCCGTCTCGCAGTAATAGGCGGGGTTGATCACCGAAAGAATGGTGAAGGTATGCCGTGCGCCGTCTGCATCGTACAGAGTGACCACGTCACCCACTTTGTGGCGCTGGTCCGGCTCCAGTTTGCCCTCGTCGTTCACCTGTCCAGCAAACAGAATGTATTCGCCGGTGGAGAGCTTCTGCCGGATCGTTTCCGGGTCGCGCTCCCCTTCCATTATCTGCAGATTATCCAGAATGAAATCATCCGCCCCGTAGATCACCGTGAAGGGATTTTTCGCATCGTCCACTGCCTGCGGCCGGTTTCTCCCGTCATTCCGGCAGGGTTTTCCTTCTGCATCCCAGATGGTATCCTCCGGCCACTGATACTCCTCCGCCCAGGAATAGATGTCGCACCAGATCGCGCCGCCCTGCACAAAGCCCTCCTGCGCCTGCACATTGGCGATCAGTGCATCGCTCACCGCGTCTTCGCCGTCCAGCGCCCGGAAGGAGTCGATTCCCCAATAGCGGGCGTTGGCCACAACAAAATCTGTTTTGATAAAACGGGCCAGATATTTGTCCATGTCAAAGCTGCCTGTCAGCGTGAACACACTGTTCATGAGCACCAGCGAAAGACTCATGGATAGAATGACCAACACAGCTCGGCGCTTGTTGCGCCCCACATTGGACAGGGCCATCCGCCAGAGCTTTCCCCCGCTGGTAGAACGCTTTGCCTTTTTCGCCGTTTTCCCGTTTCCTTCGGTATAGCGGGCAGCCTCCACCGGGGAAACCTTTGCGGCAAGCCGGGCAGGCTTGCGCATACTCAGCAGCACGGTGATCACCGAAAAGGCCGCAGCCCCCAGAAAGACCGCCGGGTTCAGGGCCAGCTTGACCTCGTCCACCGTGTTGGTCATCTGCAAAATGAGCGGTGTGAATGCCGTGCCCAGCAAAAAGCCCAGTACCAGCCCCACGGGGATGCCAAACCCGCACATCACAAGCGCCTGACGGCGCAGAATCCGCCGGATCTGTTTTGCGGTGGTCCCGATGGTTTTCAGCAGGCCATAGTAGCGGATGTCCTGCATGACGGAAATCTGAAAGATGTTATAAATGATCAGATACCCGGTGAGCATGATCAGCAGAAGAAGCCCCGCAACCGCGCCGATGCTGGTCCAGTCGGTGATTCCGGCGCCCACATAGGCCCAGTTCTCGTTCCATTCCACCTCTTCGGCAAGGCCCGCCTTTTCGGCCATGGCCCGCAGCTTGCCGCTGATGTTAATACCATTGGAAAAGGTCACATCACACTGGATGAGCCCCACCTGACTGCCGATCTGCTCGCTTGCCTCGGCCAGTTCATCGGCATGCTCCGTGAGATAGGCCTCACTCACAATTCCGAAGCCCGTGTTCATGATGTCACTGTATCCGAACCAGCCCACCAGTGTGAACTGGCGCTCGATCACCGGCTGATCGTAGCCCATCTTCAGCTGCAGCGTGATGGTCTGCCCCTCCTCCGGGGTGATTCCCAACAGCTCCAGACTGCGCTCGTCCATGGCAATCTCATTCGCTGCCTGAGGCGCGCGGCCGCCGGTCAGCTGGCAGAACCGGCGCTCGTAGGCATCCGGCTGCTGATACCACAGCTCCAGATGACGCTTTAAAAACTCCGAATTTTCCACCTCATAGGCACAGATGATGTTCCGATCCAGAATGATTCCCGCCGGGGCTGCCTGCTTAAGCCGGTCGAACTGTTCCTGGGTAAGATCCTTGAAGGTACCGTGGGCGCTGCCGCCGGACTGAAGCATGGTACTGTACTGGAACGAAGTGATCAGATTGCCGCCGATGGAAAACACACTGGTGAACAGAACGGTGGTGAGCATAATCGCCAGAATGGCAATCAGATTGCGGCCCCGGTTTGCCCGGAAGCTCTTGTCCGCCAGGCGATGCAGGGCCTTTCGATTGTTGATCTTCAGCACGGCTCATCACCGCCCTTCCCGGATGCGGCCATCCTCAATGCGCACAATCCGGTCCGCCAGCTGGGCAATCTCCTCGTTGTGGGTGATCATTACAATGGTCTGCCCGAACCGCTCACTGGTCACCCGAAGCAGGCTCAGCACATCCTGGCTGGTTTTGGAATCCAGATTGCCGGTGGGCTCATCCGCCAAAAGAATGGCAGGCTTCGTGGCCAGCGCCCGGGCAATGGCCACCCGCTGCTGCTGGCCGCCGGAAAGCTGGCCGGGCAGGCTTTGGAGCTTGTTTTCCAGCCCCAGTGTGGCGATGATCCGGCTCACGAAGGCCCGGTCCACCCGGTTTCCGTCCAGCTCGATGGGCAGCACGATGTTCTCGTATACGTTCAGTACCGGCACCAGATTGTAGCTTTGAAATACAAAGCCGATCTTCCTGCGGCGGAAGATGGTAAGCGCATCCTTTTTCAGCTGGAAGATATCCTT
The DNA here is from genome assembly GCF_964241245.1 of Allofournierella massiliensis. Taxonomy (NCBI): domain Bacteria; kingdom Bacillati; phylum Bacillota; class Clostridia; order Eubacteriales; family Oscillospiraceae; genus Allofournierella; species Allofournierella massiliensis. The sequence continues at coordinate 108,751 of NZ_CAXSWZ010000004.1, read as the reverse complement.
GCCCTCCACCAGCACCTTGCCGCTGGTGGGTTCATCCAGCCCGCCCAGCATGTGCAGCAGGGTGGATTTTCCGCTGCCGCTGGTGCCCACAATGGCCACGAACTCCCCTTCCGCCACGGTCAGGTCCACTCCGTCCAGGGCGCGCACCTGGGTTTCGCCCTCGCCGTAGTATTTTTTCAGCGCTCTTGTTTCCAGAACGTTCATTCCTCCAAAACCTCCCGATAAAAATAGTCTGTGCGGCAAAGAATGCGCAAGCGCGCTTTTCTTTACAGCACAGACTATACCAGACGATGCTTACCGCACCCTTACAAACAGCGGAGCAAATCGAACAGTTCTGTCACATTTGCGCTTCCAGAGGCAGATACAGCGAAAATTCGCTGCCCCTGCCCGGCTCCGACGCCAGTTTGATGTAGCCACCCTGTTGGGCGGCAATCTGCCTTGCCAGTGCAAGGCCTACCCCGACTCCAGGGCTCTTTGCCGCAGCATGGCCCCGGTAAAACCGCTGGAATACTGCTGCCTGCTCTTTCTCCGGAATGCCGGGGCCGTCGTCTTTCACTGCGATGCGGCAGAACATGGCATACTGCTCACAGGCAATGGAAACATGCCCGCCCGCCGGGGTGTACTTGATGGCGTTATCCACCAGATTGCCCACTGCTTCCTGCGTCCACTTTCGGTCAAAGCAGGCCGAAACGCCGGCAGGCTCAATGTGCAGTGACACTCCCTTTTGCTCTGCCGCAGGCCGGAAGGAATGTTCCAGCGCCCGCAGCAATGGTTCCAGAGGTTGAACCTCGGCCACAGGCTGAACGACCCCGCTTTCCAGCCGGGACAGCTTGACCAGCGCCTCGATCAGAAACCGGAGCTTTTCCGCCTCGGTATTGATCTGGCCCAGCATGGGGCGGGCAGCGGCAGGCAGCGGCTGCTCGTCCAGCAGCTGCCCATAGAGCAGGATATTTGCCAGCGGGGTTTTGGTCTGATGGGAAATATCCCCAATCAGAGATTTGATGCGCCCCCGATCCTCCTCGATTGACTTGCGGGAGAGCTGACTGGAGCGGAGAAAGCGGCTCAGCTTTTCCTCCAGCCGGGAAAGCCGGGCTTCGCTGTAATTTCTCTGCTCAAAGCTGCCCGCAATGGCCTGCTCCAGCATCTGCTCCAAACGACGCATGGTGCGCCGGGTGTACCAGCCATAGACGGCCACACAAATACCGGCTGCCACAACTATAAGCGCGCACAATCCCAGCAGCAGAGCCAGCTGCCCGGGAGTGACGCCGAAAAGCCAGTCATTCATCACCGTTCCCCTTCCAGATATAGCCCACACCGTAGACCGTCTGGATATAACGGGGGCTGCGCGGGTCATCCTCCAGCTTGGCGCGCAGGCGGCGCACCGCTACCGACAGGGTGTTTTCGTCCACAAATTCGCCGCCGTCCCATACCTGATCCAGCAGAGTGTCCCGGGGAACAATCTGCCCCCGGTTTTTCACCAGCAGCTGCAACAGACGCTGTTCCGTGCGGCTGAGCACAACTTCAACACCCTGCTTTTCAAACCGGAGCCGGGCGAAATCAAACCGGAAGGGACCGATCTCCACCAGCTCCGGCCCGGCAGGCACGCGGCGGCGCAGCGCGGCGGTAACCCTTGCCCGCAGTACTGCAAGGCTGAAGGGCTTGGTGATATAGTCATCGCCACCTGCTTCCAGCGCCGCCACCTCGCTGTATTCGGTATCGTTGGCAGTGAGAAAAAGCACCGGAACCGGATCCCGCCGGTCGCGCAGCTGGCGGCAAAGCTCCAGCCCATTGCCGTCCGGCAGACCCAGATCCAGAAGAATCAGGGAGAACACCCTCGTCTGTAATGCCCGCCGGGCCTCGGCCAGCGTGGCGCAGCGAACAAACTCATAGGGCTGCTGGCTGAATGCGAGAGCAATGCCCTCGCTCAGCGCCGCATCGTCCTCCACCAACAGAATGGTTTCCATGGAATTCCTCTTTGCTTTCTTATTCGGTCACCCGGTCCCGCTCCAGAATGGGGCCCAGGTAGTTACCGGTGTAGGAGGCAGGCACCTTGGCCACCTCTTCCGGGGTGCCGGTGGCCACGATGGTGCCGCCCTCGTCGCCGCCTTCGGGGCCCAGATCAATGATATAATCTGCCCGCTTGATGATGTCCAGATTGTGCTCGATGATGACCACGGTGTTGCCCGCGTCCACCAGACGATCCAGTACGGTGATGAGCTTGTGCACGTCCGCCACATGCAGGCCGGTGCTGGGCTCGTCCAGTACATACACAGTCTGGCCGGTCTCCCGCTTGGCCAGCTCCAGCGCCAGCTTTACACGCTGAGCCTCGCCGCCAGACAGAGTGGTGGCACTCTGGCCCAGCTTGATATAGCCCAGGCCCACGTCCAGCAGGGTCTGCAGCTTGCGGTGAATGCGGGGAATGTTGGCAAAGAAGGTGCAGGCCTCCTCCACCGTCATGTCCAGCACATCGGCAATGCTCTTGTCCTTGTATTTTACCTCAAGGGTTTCCCGGTTGTAGCGGGCGCCCTTACACACCTCACAGGGCACGAAGATATCCGGCAAAAAGTGCATCTCGATCTGCACAATGCCGTCGCCCTCACAGGCTTCGCAGCGGCCGCCCTTCACGTTGAAGCTGAACCGGCCGGGGCCGTAGCCGCGCATCTTGGCGTCCTGGGTCTGGGCAAACACGTTGCGGATATCGGTGAACACGCCGGTGTAGGTGGCCGGGTTAGAACGGGGTGTGCGGCCGATGGGTGCCTGGTCGATGCCGATGACCTTATCCACGTTTTCCAGGCCCTTGATCTCCTTGTATTTGCCGGGGCGGCGCTTGGCGCCGTTCAGCTCCATGGCCAGGGCCTTGTAGAAGATCTCGTTGATCAGGCTGGACTTGCCGCTGCCGGATACACCGGTCACGCAGATCATCTTGCCCAGCGGGATATCCACATTCACATTTTTCAGGTTGTTCTCGGCCGCGCCCACGATGCGCAGCTTTTTGCCGTTACCCTTACGGCGGGTGGCAGGCACCTCGATTCGTTTACGGCCGGACAGATACGCGCCGGTGATGCTGCGGGGGGCTTTGCAGATATCCTCCACCGAACCCTCGGCCACAACCTCGCCGCCGTGTACGCCTGCGCCGGGGCCAATATCCACGATATAGTCTGCCTGGCGCATGGTGTCCTCATCGTGCTCCACCACCACCAGTGTGTTGCCCAGATCCCGCAGACGCTTGAGGGTGGCAATCAGCTTGTCGTTGTCCCGCTGGTGCAGACCGATGCTGGGCTCGTCCAGCACATAGAGCACGCCGGTGAGGGCGCTGCCGATCTGGGTGGCCAGCCGGATGCGCTGGCTCTCGCCGCCGGACAAACCGGACGCACCACGGGAAAGGGTCAGGTAATCCAGACCCACGCTCTGCAAAAAGCCCAACCGCTCACGCACCTCTTTCAGGATGCCGTCGCCGATGCGGTGCTCCTGATCGGTCAACTGGATGTCGTTGATGAAGTTCAGCTCCTGACGCACACTCATCTCGCACAGGTCGCTGATGTTCACCCCGCCCACGGTAACCGCCAGACTGGTGGGCTTGAGCCGCTTGCCGTGGCAGTCCGGGCATTCCACGCCGTTCATCACGGTGGCGATCTCTTCCTTCATCCACTCGCTGCTGGTCTCCCGGAAGCGGCGTTCCAGATTGTTCACAATGCCCTCGAATTCGTTCAGGTAACGGCCGGAACCGAACTCGTTTTCCCGGTGCATCTCGATGCGTTCACCGCCGGTGCCGTAAAGAATGGCATTCACCGCCTCGGCGCTCATTTCCTTGATGGGGGTATCCAGCGTGAAGCCGTACTTTTTGCCCAGGCCCTTGTAATACATCTCGCTGATCGAACCCTCAGCGTAGTACCAGCCGCTGGCCTTGATGGCGCCCTCCCGGATGGACAGGTCCTTGTTGGGGATGATCAGCTCCGGGTCCACCCGCATGAAGGTGCCCAGACCGGTGCAGCGTTCGCAGGCGCCGAAGGGGTTGTTGAAGCTGAACATGCGGGGCTCCAGCTCGTCGATGGAGATACCGTGGTCCGGGCAGGCATAGCTCTGGCTGAACTGCATCTCTTCCCCGCCGCTCACGTCGATGGTCACCAGACCACCGGTGAGGGCGATGGCCGTTTCCAGCGAATCCGCCAGTCGGCTCTGCACGGTGTCGTTGATGACCAGACGGTCCACCACGATCTCCACCGTGTGCTTTTTGTTCTTTTCCAAACTGATCTCTTCGTCCAGATCATAGAGGTTGCCGTCGATGCGTACGCGGGCGTAGCCGCCCCGCCGGGCGGCCTCCAGCTCCTTCTGCTGGGTGCCCTTGCGGCCCCGTACCACCGGGGCCAGCACCTGGAACTTGGTGCCCTTGGGCAGCGCCAGAATGGCGTCCACCATCTGATCCACCGTCTGCTGGCTGATCACCCGGCCGCAGATGGGGCAATGAGGCACGCCGATGCGGGCGTACAAAAGGCGCAGATAGTCGTAAATTTCGGTTACGGTACCCACGGTGGACCGGGGGTTCCGGTTGGTGGTTTTCTGGTCGATGGAGATGGCCGGCGAAAGGCCCTGAATGTCGTCCACATCCGGCTTTTCCATCTGGCCCAGGAACTGACGGGCGTAGCTGGAAAGACTCTCCATATAACGGCGCTGGCCGTCCGCATAAATGGTATCGAAGGCCAGGCTGGACTTGCCGCTGCCGGACAGGCCGGTCATCACGATCAGCTTGTCCCGCGGGATGGTCAGGTTTACATTTTTCAGGTTGTGCTCGCGGGCACCCTTGATGACGATCTTATCGTTATTCAATGCTCAGAACTTTCCTTTCCTCTTTTTCGGCTTTGCTTCCGGGGTATCATCACTGGGATTCTCGCCCCGGCGCAGCTTTTCAATGCGGTCACGCAGGAAGGCCGCGTGCTCGAATTCCAGCAGCTTGGCCGCCTCCTTCATCTCGCGGGTCAGGCGGGTGATCAGCTGCTCCCGCTCCGCCTTGCTCATGCGGCGGGTACCAAGCTTCGCGTTCTCCTTGTGGTCGCTGATTTCAATGCTGTCACGGATGCTCTTCACGATGGTTTTCGGAGTGATACCGTGGGCCTCGTTGTAGGCCATCTGGATAGAGCGGCGGCGCTCGGTCTCGGTGATGGCCTTCTCCATGCTGGGAGTGACCTCATCCGCATACATGATTACGATGCCTTCCGCATTTCGGGCGGCACGGCCGATGGTCTGCACCAGACTGGTCTCGCTGCGCAAAAAGCCTTCCTTGTCCGCGTCCAGAATCGCCACCAGCGATACCTCCGGCAGGTCCAGGCCCTCGCGCAGCAGGTTGATGCCCACGATCACGTCGATGGTGCCGGTACGCAGGTCCTTGATCAGCTCCATCCGCTCGAAGGTATCCACCTCGTGGTGCATATATTTGACCTTGACCCCGTGCTCGGTGAGGAAGTCGGTCAGGTCCTCAGCCATCTTCTTGGTCAGGGTAGTCACCAGCACCCGCTCGTTCCGGGCGGTGCGCTGGTTGATCTCGCCCAGCAGATCCTCGATCTGGCCCTCCACCGGCTTGACGATGATCTGGGGGTCCAACAGGCCGGTGGGGCGGATCACCTGCTCGGCCACCCGCACGCTGTGCTCCCGCTCATATTCGCCGGGCGTTGCACTCACGAACACGATCTGGTTCAGCTTGCTTTCCACCTCCTCGAATTTGAGGGGGCGGTTGTCAAAGGCGGAAGGCAGACGGAAACCGAAATCCACCAGAGTTTTCTTGCGGGCATAGTCACCGCCGTACATGGCCCGCAGCTGGGGCAGCATCACATGGCTCTCGTCCACAAACAGCAAAAAGTCCTTGGGGAAATAGTCCAGCAGCGTGGTGGGGGTGGAGCCGGGCGCACGGCCGGAAAGCACCGCGGAATAGTTCTCGATGCCCTTGCACATGCCCACTTCCTGCAGCATCTCCATATCATAGTTGGTGCGCTGGGCAATGCGCTGGGCCTCCAGCAGCTTGCCCTCCTCGGTGAACTTCTTCACCTGCCGGTCCATCTCTTCCCGGATGCTCACAAGGCCCGCCTGCATCTTTTCCGGGGAAACGATGTAATGGCTGGCCGGGAAGATGGCCACGTGCTTGACCACGTTTTTTCGCTCGCCGGTGAGGGGGTTCATCTCGCTGATGCGATCGATCTCGTCCCCGAAGAATTCCACCCGGATGGCCACGTCGTTCATATAGGCTAGGTTGATCTCCACCGTGTCGCCCCGAACCCGGAACTTGTTGCGCACGAAGTTGATGTCGTTGCGCTCGTATTGCAGCTTCACCAGCCGTTTGCACAGCTCGTCCCGGTCCATCTGCATGCCGGGGCGCAGGCTGATGACCATGCTCCGGTAGTCGATGGGGTCGCCCAGGCTGTAGATGCAGGACACACTGGCCACGATGATCACATCCCGCCGCTCGGACAAAGCCGCTGTGGCGGAATGGCGCAGCCGGTCGATTTCGTCATTGATGGCGCTGTCCTTTTCGATGTAGGTATCGGTGGACGGGATATACGCCTCGGGCTGGTAGTAGTCGTAGTAGGAGACGAAATATTCCACCGCGTTCTCCGGGAAGAACTCCCGGAACTCGGTGCAAAGCTGGGCCGCCAGGGTCTTGTTATGGGCCAGCACCAGTGTGGGCCGGTTGACCTTGGCAATCACGTTGGCCATGGTAAAAGTTTTGCCGCTGCCGGTCACACCCAGCAGGGTCTGGGCCTTATCGCCGTTCAGGATGCCTTGGGCCAGTGTTTCAATGGCCTGGGGCTGGTCGCCCGTTGGCTGATAGGGTGCTACAAGTTTAAACTGATCCATTCGATCATCCTTTCTGTTCGCGGGTAGAACCGCGGGTTTTCTGCCGGCCGCCTCAGGTAAACAGGCTCTGGAATCGGTCGCTCTGCCGCAGGGAAATATACCCATCCGGCGCAACGATCACATGGTCCACCAGCTTCAGACCCAGTGTCCCCAGCTTCTGGCGGATCTGGCTGGTCAGATTCATATCTTCCCGGGAGGGCAGCGCAAAGCCTCTGGGATGGTTGTGAGCCAGCACCAATTGGGTGGCCCCCAGGGTGATCATCCGGCTGCTGAGTACGTTCACAAACACCGACGAGGCGTTCACCGTGCCCTCAAAACACTTTTCCACCTTGAGAATATGATTGCGGTCGTCCAGATACATGGCGTAGACCTGCTCCACCCGAGCGCCGTAAAACAGCGACTCCATGTGTTCGCCGATCTCTTCCAGGCTTTTCACGGTGCGCACCGGACGGGTTTTGTGCTGGTGGTAGCGCCGGTCCACCGCCAGAAACAGGCGGATCAGCCGGGCGGTAGCCGGGCCCACGCCCTCCACCTGAGTGAGTTCCTGCTCACTGGCCTCCAGCACCCGGTCCAGCCCACCGAAATGATCCATCAGCGCGTGGGCAATCGGGTTCACATCCTTGCGGGGAATGGCATGAAACAGGATGTATTCCAGCACCTCATGATCGGAAAAGCCATCGAAGCCGGTCTCTTCAAACCGCTTACGCATCCGCTGGCGGTGGTTTGCGTGAATCTGCTGCTGCGCCATTCCCTGTTCCCCGTTCCCTTCAAAGTTACGCTTTACGCGCTATTCTTTATATTATATACTATTTACAGGTTATTGGAAAGAGAGGAACCTTTTGAATGAAACGCTTTACCGCGGGCACCAATGAGGAAGGCGTGCGCCTTTCCCGTTTTGTGCAAAACGTTACTGTTAATCTGCCCAACAGCTTGCTGTACAAGAGCTTTCGGAACAAACGCATCAAGGTAAACGGCAAAAAAGCCGACGCAGATTACCGCATTCATGCCGGGGATGTGCTGGAGCTTTATATCAACGACGAGTTCTTTTCCGCTGCTCCTGCGCCCAAGGCACCGGCCCGCCGTCAGCCGCCGGTTCAGGTGGTCTACGAGGACGAGAATCTGGCGGTGCTGTACAAGCCCGCTCACCTGCTCTGCCACTCGGATCGCACCGGCGACGCCAATCTGGTGGATGCCTTCACCGCTTATCTTACCCAGAAAGGCGAATATATTGCCGGGCAGGAGCACACCTTTGCCCCTGCGCTGTGCAACCGGCTGGACCGGGGCACCGAGGGTCTGGTGGTGGCCGCAAAGAATTACGCCGCTTTGCGGGACATGAACGAGATCATCCGCACCGATCTGGTGCGCAAGGAGTACCTGACCATCACTTTCGGCAAGCCGCCCAAGGGCCGCCACACCGCCTGGCTGCGCCACAATGAATCCAACAACAAGGTGCAGGTCCGTGCCGACGCTGCCGAGGGCTTCAAAGAGATCATCACCGAGGTGACTCCGGAAAAGGTAATTGGCCCCTTCACCCTCTGTCGCATCGGGCTGGTGACCGGCCGCACCCATCAGATTCGCGCTCATCTGGCGTTTCTGGGTGCACCAGTGCTGGGCGACATCAAATACGGCAACCGGAAGTGGAACGAAAAGGCCGGCCTGAAGACCCAGGCCCTGTGTGCAGTACAACTGACTTTCGGCCAGATCCCGGAGGAAAGCTTGCTGCATTACCTGAGCGGCAAGCAGATCCGTTTGGAGCAGCCTCAGATCCTGACCACCTTCAACGACCTGGCCAAGCTGGGGCCCCGGTGAATTCTTTCGGCAGTCAGGCTGCATATTCTTGCATTTTGCCTGTTCTGGCCACTGTTTTCCCCTGCTTTGCAGAGAATAAGGCTTCTTGATATTCGATTTTTGAAAAAGATTTTCACGCCCGTCACATTTGGTGTCGGGCGTTTTGTTTTTCCTCTTTCCTTTAAGACATAAGAAAAAGAGCGAAACACGTTCGTGAAACGCGTTTCGCTCTTTTGTTTGAACTGCCTTCCCCGGCATACACGCATCAAAGAAAGCGCAGACCGCAGGAAGTAAAGAATCAGAAGAAGCTCACCTGGCTTGTATCCGGCAGGCCGCCCAGAGCACCTACATTTTTCAGGTTCTCCATCACAGCGCTGGAAACGCCGGTGGCCTGCTGAAGCTCCTCGATGGACAGGTATTCCTGCCCGTTGATGGTGGCCCTCTCCAGCGCAACGGCAGCGGACTCACCCACGCCCTTCAGAGAGGCGAAGGGCAGACGGACCTTGTCATCCTCCACCACATACTGGGTGGCCCGACTCTTGCCCAGCTGAATGGGCAAAAACTCATAGCCGCGGGCCAGCATCTCGTTCACCAATTGCAGCGAAACCTGAATGTCTTCGTCCTTGGCTTTCCGCTCTTCCCGCAGGCGGGCGTTTACTTCTTTCAAATGCTGCTGGGCTACCTTCACACCACCCACCGCAGCTTCGTAGTCGATGTCGTCGCCGCGGACGGTGAAGTAGGTGGCGTAAAATGCCTGGGGATGGTACACCTTGAACCACATCAGCCGGATGGCCGCAATCAGATAGGCCACGGCGTGAGCCTTGGGGAACATGTACTTGATCTTGCGGCAGGAATCCATGTACCAGTCCGGCACACCGCACTCCTTCATGGTCTCCTCTGCCCCCGGCGGGAAGCCGCCCTTTGCCACCTTGCCCTTTCGGGTCAGCTCCATGATGTTGAAGGCCAGTTTGGGCTCCAGACCCTTGTGCAACAGGTAGGTCATGATGCTGTCACGACAGCCGATCACGTCGGAAATGGTGCACACGCCGTCCTTGATCAGGTCCTGGGCGTTGCCGTTCCAAACGTCGGTGCCGTGGGATAGGCCGGAAATCTGAATCAGGTCGCTGAAGTTCTTCGGCTGGGCTTCAATGAGCATCTGCCGCACGAAGGGGGTGCCCAGCTCCGGAATGCCGAAGGTACCGGTCTGGCTGTCGATCTGCTCCGGGGTGACCCCCAGTGCTTCGGTGGATACCAGCAGGCTGATCACCTTGGTATCGTTCATGGGCACCTTTTCCATGGGGATGCCGGTCATGTTCTCCAGATACTTGTACATAGTGGGAACATCGTGACCCAGCTCGTCCAGCTTGAGCAAGGTATCATGGAGGTATTTGAATTCGAAGTGGGTGGTAAGCACACCCTTTTCCTTATCGTCGGCGGGATGCTGGATGGGACAGAAGTCCTGGATCTCGTGCACATCCGGCACGACCACCATGCCGCCCGGGTGCTGGCCGGTGGTACGCTTTACGCCGGTGCAGCCCTGGTTGAGCCGGTTCTCCTCCGCACGGTTCACAATGCGGCCCCGCTCCTCCAGATATTTTTTCACATAACCGTAGGCAGTCTTATCCTGCAGACCGGACACAGTGCCCGCCTTGAACACGAACTCCTTGCCGAACAGCTCCTCGGTATACCGGTGCACATAGCTCTGGTACTCGCCGGAGAAGTTCAGGTCGATATCAGGCTCCTTGTCGCCGTCGAAGCCCAGGAAGGTCTCGAAGGGAATGTCATGGCCGTCCACGATCAGAGGCGCGCCGCAGCAGGGGCAGTTTTTGTCCGGCAGGTCGAAGCCGTCGGCCACGCTGCCATCGGTGATAAACTCGCTGTACTGGCAGTTGGGGCACAGGTAATGGGGCGGCAAGCTGTTCACCTCGGAAATTCCCGAGAAATGGGCCACCGCAGAGGAGCCAACCGAACCACGGCTGCCCACCTGGTACCCATTTTGGTTTGAAAAGGCAACCAGCTTTACAGCAATTACATACAGAACCGCAAAGCCGTGGCCGCAAATGGAATCCAGTTCCCGCTGCAAACGAGCCCGCACCAGCTCCGGCAAGGGGTCGCCGTAATGCTTTTTGGCGGTGTTCCAGGTGGCGTCGCGCAGCTGCTGCTCGGCGCCCTCGATGGAAGGCGGGAAGGTCCCTTTGGGAATGGCCCGCACTCCCCCGTCCACCATATCGGCAATCTTGTTGGGGTTGGTTACCACGATCTCAAAGGCCTTTTCCTTGGGCAGATAGTTGAACTGATTGAGCATATCCTCGGTGGTGCGATAGTACAGCGGCGCCTGATTATCCGCATCCTTGAAGCCGTTGCCGGCCTGCAACACCGCCCGGTAGACCGAGTCCTCCGGGTCCTGGAAATGAACGTCGCCGGTAGCCACCACCGGCTTGTTCAGCACCTCGCCCAGCTTGATGATGGTGCGGTTGAAATCCTGAATCTTGTCCATGGAGTCCACCAGATGCTCCCGCACCATGTATTCGTTGTTGCCCAGAGGCTGAACCTCCAGAAAATCGTAATATTCCGCGATCTGGCACAGCTTTTCGAAGCTCTGACCCTCCACAACAGCTCTGTAAAGCTCACCAGCTTCACAGGCAGAGCCAATCAAAAGTCCGTCCCGATACTTGTTCAGAATGCTGCGCGGAACGCGGGGCTTCTTGAAGAAGTAGTTGGTGTGGGCCTCGCTGACGATCTTGTACAGGTTTTTCAGGCCCACCTGATTGCGCACCAGAATAATCAGGTGGTAATACTTCTTTTTGATTACCTCTTTGTTGCCGCCGCCCAGACCAATGTTAATATCCTCCAGCCGCTCGATCTTCTTTTCTACCAGATCCTCCAGCATCTTGCAGAAGATTTTGGCAAGGGCCATGGCATCGTCCACCGCCCGGTGATGATTGAAAGGCTCGATCTCCAGATGGTCGTTGATGGTATCCAGCTTATAGTTACGCAGGCCCGGATACAGATTCTGGGCCATGGGCAGGGTATCGATGTAGGCGTTGTCCAGCTCGATGCCCGCCCGCTTTGCTGCAATGTGCATGAAGCGCATGTCGAACTTGTGGGCGTTGTGTGCGATGAGCACCCGGCCCTTTGCAAATTCCGCAAACATACGCACCGCCTCGTCCGGCGTGGGAGCATCCGCCACCATGCTGTCGTTGATGCCGGTGAGCTCCACGATCTTGGGCGGGATGGGCTTGCCCGGATTTACAAAGGTTCCGAACGTCTCGGTAATCTGACCGTTCTCCACCACTACCGCGCCGATCTCGGTGAGGAACTCGGTGTTGGGGTCCAGACCGGTGGTTTCGGTATCATACACCACAAAGCTGCCACTCATGGGGCCGGTTGCCTCGCCGTACAGCACCGGGATCATGTCGTCCACAAAGTAGGCTTCCACGCCGTAGATCACCTTGAAATCCGGATCACTTTTGCGGATGGCATCCGCTGCCAGCATCGCTTCCGGGAAGCCCTGCACCACACCGTGATCAGTGATGGCAATGGCCCGGTGACCCATGCGGTGTGCGGTGCGTACGATCTCGCCCGGGTCACAGAAGCCGTCCATGCTGCTGAGCTTGGTGTGCAGATGCAGCTCCACCCGCTTCTGGGGAGCGTTGTCCTCCCGCTTGCGGCGCTCCACCTGAAGCACATCGTAGGGATAGACCACATAATCGTGCTCGTATTTATCATAGGTGCATTCGCCCTTAAGCACCAGGGTAGTGCCCTTTTTCAGCTCCTCCCACTTGCTGAAGTCCTCCCCTTCCCGACTGCGAAGCTTCAGGTTGATGGAGCCGGTGTAGTCGGTGATGGAAACGATGTAGCTCTTCTGGAAGTTGCCTTTGACCTCCACCGCGAACACGTCGCCCCAGATCATCACGCGGCCACCATCGCCGCCCAGATCTTTCAGCGGGGTCAGTTCACCGGGCTTGAAGTTTTTGCCGTGGAACAGCTTGACCGGCTTGTCGGTCAGATCCAGGCCGGGGATCTTGATGGGCGGCAGGCCCTTCTTCTCCTCGAACTTCACGGTGGGCACCTTCTTCAGTACCTTCTTCTCCCATTCCTCCACGGTGGCAGTCTTACCGGTCTGGGCAAGCTCCACCCGAGGCAGAGTTCCGGTGCGCTGCTCGATGCGCTGAGCCAGCGCCTGGGGGAATTGAATTTCCTCCAGAATCTTTTTGCCCACCTTGATGTGCAGCCGGATGGTCTGGCCCTCAATGTCAATGGCGGCATGGTCCAGAAAGCCGTTGACCGGATAATCCTCGTCCCGCAGTTCACCGATCAGCTTCTGGATACTCTCCGGCGTGATGGTCTCGTAGGGGAAACTGTTCTGGATCTCCACCTGAAAGCCATCGAACAAAGGGATGAGCGAGGTGCACAGGCGGTCACACAGGCTCACCGGCAACGGCGCACCGCTGCGTAGGTGGATTCGGATCTTCCGGCTCAGGCGCAGCATCTCCACATGCTCCACCAGCACCCCTGCAAAACAGCGGGCAAAGGTCTCGTCCACCGTGAACTGGGGCCACAGTTGTGTTACCAAAGGTTTCAATGGAATTTGTCTCCTTATTTCAACAATCAAAACCACCGGCTTAGCCGGTGGTTTGAGTAAGCCCTATAAGGGCATTATACTAGCAAAGCCCCTTAAGGGGCCACGAAAAATTCTGCCATCTGCATTTCTTGCCCTACGGCTCGTAAACGAGCAAAATCCCAAAACCATATTTTCTCTCTATATGGTAGGCAATTAGTTTGTCATCTCGCTTCGCTCGCAAACTAAATGCTAAAGCAAGTAATTCGCACCAGCGTAGCTGGTGGTTGCTTTACACTCAAAGCAATGCCTGCGGGCAGGAAACTCCCGCCCGCAGGCTCAAATAAGCATCACAGCTTATAGATCTCGTCCACCAGCTGTCCCACGATGTCGCCCCGCAGCATCCGGATCTTTTCGCCCCGGATGAACAGCAGCGCCTCGTCCTTGCCGCCGGCAATGCCGATATCCGCCTCCCGGGCCTCACCGGGGCCGTTTACCACGCAGCCCATCACGGCCACCTTGATGGGCTTTTTGTAGCCCTTCAGGCGCTTCTCCACCTCGTCGGCAATCTTGGCCACCTGAATGTTGGTGCGGCCGCAGGTGGGGCAGCTTATGATTTCCGGGCCGCCCACCGCATGACCGGCAGCACGCAAAATATCGTAACCAGCCTGCACTTCCTTCTCCGGGTCATCGGTCAGGGAAACGCGCAGGGTATCACCGATGCCCTCCAGCAGCAGGCCGCCAATACCCATACCGGACTTGATCAGGCCCATGCGGTAGGTACCGGCCTCGGTAACACCCACATGCAGCGGATAATCGCACTTCTCACTGAGCAGACGGTAGGCCTGCATCATGGTGGGCACATTGCTGGATTTAATGGAGATTACAATGTTGTTGAAATCGTGCTTTTCCAGCAGGGCCACATGATACATAGCGCTTTCCACCAGAGCCTCCGGCACCGGCGCACCATACTTGGCCAGAATCTCCTTTTCCAGGCTGCCCGCATTCACGCCGATGCGGATGGGGATGTTCTTAGCATTGCAGGCCCGGGCCACCGCGCGCACATTTTCGTCCGCACCGATGTTGCCGGGATTAATGCGAATCTTGTCCACGCCCGCGTCCACGCAAGCCAGCGCAATCTTGTAGTTGAAATGGATATCTGCCACAAAAGGCACATCCACCGCATTTTTCACTGCTTCTACAATGCGCACGTCCTCCAGACTGGGAACGCTGGCACGCAGAATCTGGCAGCCGGCTTCCACCACCCGCTTTGCCTGGGCCACGTTGCCCGGGATATCCGCCACGGGCACGTTCAGCATAGTCTGAACTGCCACCGGATTGTGGCCGCCGATCACCAGGTTGCCGATTTTCACTTCACGTTTGACCTTACGCATGATTGATTATCCTCCTGCTTTTAAAACAGACGAACGATATCGTTGAATGTGGCAAAAATCATAATCCCGAACAAGAAGCACATGCCTGCCGCATTCACCAGAATTTCGAATTTCTTGGGCACCGGCCGCCGGAAAATCCCCTCCAGCGCCAGGAAAACCAGCTTGCCGCCGTCCAGAGCGGGCACCGGCAGCAGGTTGAATACACCCAGGTTTACGGTGAGCAATGCCAGCATGGACAACACCTCGGCCACGCCCATGCTTGCTGCCTGCCCGATGGCGGATGCAATGCCCACCGGGCCGGAAAGCTCATTCACACTCACCCGGCCTACCACCAGGTCGATCAGTGAACGGAAGACCAGCCGAGCATAGAACAGGGTGTAATTGAAGGCCTGCGACACCACGGTTTTCACATTCTTTTCCAGGGCGTAGACCTTGAAGCCGATGTTCATGGTAACGGAATCGCCGTTTTCCACCAGCTCAAAGCCCACGTTATCCAGCGGAATGATCTCACCATTCCGCTTCACAGTCAGGCCTGCGCTTTGATCCGGGGTACGCTGCAGTTCATACAGCACATCGTTCATTACAAAGCAGTGATGACCGTTCACCGCCAGGATCTCGTCGCCCACCTGCAGGCCAGCCGCCTGCACCGGAGAGCCCTCTTCCACAAAACCCACCGTTTTGCTGGCAACGGGATCGCCGAACGCCAGCATAAGCAGAAGCACCAGAAAGCCCAGGATCAGGTTCATTATCGCACCGGCCGCCACCACGATGATCCGTTTCCAGACCTTTACCTGGGGGAAGGGCAAGCCTTTGGGCTGCTCCTCCACCGGGTCAAGCTCCTTCAGCGCATCGCCGGTCTCCGGCTCTTCCAGCTCCTCATCCTCCCCTTCCATGCTCACATAACCGCCAATGGGCAATGCACGCACGCTGTAACGGGTGCCGCCCCGCACCGTGGTGAACAGAGCAGGCCCCATGCCGATGGAAAATTCATTCACCTGAATCCCGGCCTTTTTGGCACAGACAAAGTGCCCCAGCTCGTGGATCATAACCACCAGGCCAAAAATTAGTACCGAAATAATCAGGGTAAGGATTGTTGCCATGTGCGAATAATCTCTCTTTCTTGTTAGATGTGGCTCAGTACAAACTGCCGGGCCATGCGGTCACACTCATACACATCGTCCAGCGTATAGCTGCCGCCAAAGGAATCGCTGTCTACCACAGCCTCCACCAGTCGGCCAATGTCCAAAAAGCCGATCTTGTCCTCCAGGAACAGCCGGACAGCTTCTTCGTTGGCACCGTTGGCGGCACAGGGGCCCAGACCGCCCTTGGCGATTGCCTTTTTGCAGGCTGCCAGGCAACGGAAGGTCTCCTCGTCCGCCACGTCAAAGGTAATGGATTTGAGCTGGGTGAAATCCAGCTCGGGTGCGCAGCCCGGGAACCGATCCGGCCAGGTGAGCGCATACTGGATGGGAATGCGCATATCCGGCACGCCCAGCTGAGCCAGAATGGAATTATCACTGAACTGCACCATGGAATGGATGATGCTCTGACGCTGCACCACCACCTGAATCTTCTCCGGCGGCAGGCCGAACAGCCAGACCGCCTCGATCAGCTCCAGGCCCTTGTTCATCAGGGTGGCGGAGTCGATGGTGATTTTGGCACCCATATTCCAGTTGGGGTGCTTCAGAGCATCTGCCCGGGTCTTGCCCGCCAGCTCTTCCCTCTTCATCCCGAAGAAGGGGCCACCGGAGGCAGTGAGTAAAATCTTGGTGAGTGTCTTGGCAGAATGGGCATCCTGCAGGCACTGGAAGATGGCGGAGTGCTCGCTGTCCACCGGGAGCAGCTTGGTGCCATGCTTGGCAGCAGCTTCGGTGACCAGATGACCGCCGGTGACCAGGCTTTCCTTGTTGGCCAGGGCCACATCATGCCCGTTTTCCAGAGCAGCCAGGGTTGCACCCAGGCCTGCAATGCCCACCACTGCATTGAGCACAACGTCCGGGCCTTCCATTTTAGCCAGCTCCACAATGCCCTCTGCACCGCGCAAAAGTTTGGGTGCGCCGGCTACGCCGCCCAGACGGGCAGCCAGCTGGTCACAGGCATCCGGATTTGCAACCGCCACATAGGCGGGATGGAACTCCTCAATCTGCTTGAGCAGCAGATCCACATTGGAGTTTGCTGCCAGTGCATACACTTCATAGCCCTGTGCGCGGGCCACATCCAGGCTCTGGGTACCGATGGAACCGGTAGACCCTAGCAATGTCAGTTTTTTAGCCATTTTTCGCTCCTCGTTTCTCAGAAAAACGTCGTGGTGAACCAGACCAGCAGAGCAGCGGCCGGCGCAATAAAGGTGACGCTGTCAAACCGGTCCATGATGCCGCCATGGCCCGGGAAGATGGTGCCGTAGTCCTTAATGGCGCACTGGCGCTTGACCGCACTGGCGAACAGATCGCCCAGAATGCCCAGCAGCGAGCAGGCCATACCAAGGATAAACACCACCAGATAGCTGACCGCGCTGGCAGACATGCGCTCCAACAGCAGGCAAGCCTTGCCCCCTGCCAGATGGACCGAAAGTGCCTGAGCAGCTAGGGTGCACAGCACCCCCAGCACGCCGGAACCCAGCACACCGCCGATGGCGCCCTCAATGGTCTTGTGGGGGCTGACCACCGGGGCCAGCTTGTGCTTGCCGAAGTAGCGACCGGCAAAATAAGCTGCACTGTCGCCGCCCCAGGCAAAGCACAGAATCATCATAATCAGATAGATGGACTCAAACTGGTTGTTCAGATGATTTTTGATGAACACGATGGAGTAGAAACAGGCAATCATCAGCCCGCTGAACACCACCATGCCTCCCAGTTTCGCGGCGCTCAAGGTTCGGTTATGCCACAACAGACATACCGCCAGATACACCGCCAGCAGATAGCTGCCGGGAACCAGCAACGCCTCTGCCGCAGGCACATGAGAGAACATTACCAGAAAAGTATACGGGATAAATGCGATAAAAATGTGTGTTTCTTTTTCGCCCAATGCGAACGCTTTGTAAATTTCGTGAACGGCAATGATGGCGATCAGAGCGACCACGGCTTCAAACACAAGAGTGTTGAACATCAGCATGACCACGGCCAGAACGCAAAGGCCCACCGCAGCAGTTATGATCCTTGTTTTCACAACAGGCTTTTCCTTTCTTTCCGCAATGCTCAGATCCCGCCAAAGCGACGACTGCGCCGATTGAATTCCTGAATCGCCAGATCCAGATCAGCACGGGTAAAATCCGGCCAGAGAACGTCCATCTCCACCAGCTCCGAGTAAGCAGCCTGCCACAGCATAAAGTTGGACAGCCGCTTCTCGCCGCTGGGCCGCAGAATGAAATCCGGATCCTTCTGGCCACAGGTGTACATGTGCGCACTCATCAGATCCTCGGTAATCTCCTCCGGTTGAAGCTCACCGTTCTTCACCTTTTCTGCCAGAATGCGCGCCGCACGCACAATCTCCTGCCGGCCGCCGTAGTTCACCGCAATGTTCAGCGTCATACCGGTATTATGGGCCGTTTTGGTTTCAATCTCATTCATCAGCTTCTGGTGCTTGGGCTCCAGTGCGCTGCGGTCGCCCAGAAAGACAACCCGGTTGTTTTCCTTCTCGTAATCAAAGGCCTTGATGAGATATTCCCCAAACAGCTTCATGATTGCACCCACTTCTTCGTAGGGGCGCTTCCAGTTTTCGGTGGAAAAGGCATAGAAGGTGACCGACTCCACCCCAATGGAATTGCAGTAGCGGGTAATATCCTGAAAAACCTCCGCACCCTTTTTATGGCCGGCGGTTCGGGGCAGGCCCCGCTTTTTGGCCCAACGGCCGTTGCCATCCATAATGATGCCAATGCTGAGCCCTTTTGCAAAATTTTCCGGTTGTGGCATAAGCGCAAATCTCTCCTGTTACAAAGTGGTGCCGCGCGCAAAGCTCGCACGCGGCACATAATTTTTGTTGCCCGGGGATCAGATCTCCATGATCTCCCTGTTCTTGGCCTCGCAGTCCTTGTCGATCTGCTTGACGAACTTGTCGGTGATCTTCTGCATCTCTTCTTCCAGATTCTTCTGGTCGTCCTCGGTGATCTCGCTGTTCTTTTTCAGGCTCTTGAATTTGTCCATGGCCTCACGGCGCACGTTGCGCACCGCAACCTTGGTCTCCTCGCCCAGCTTCTGCACGTCCTTGGTCAGCTGGCGGCGGCGCTCTTCGGTGGGAGCGGGGAACACCAGACGGATCACACGGCCGTCGTTGGTGGGGTTGATGCCAATGTCGCTGACCAGCAGGGCATGCTCGATGGGATGAATCAGAGAGGTATCCCAGGGAGTAATGGTCAGAATGCGGGCTTCTGCCACAGCCACAGCAGCCACCTGATTGATGGGAGTGGGGGTGCCGTAGTAGTCCACTGCCACGCGGTCCAGAATGGCGGGATTGGCGCGGCCGGCGCGAATTGCAGCCAGCTCCTTGCCCAGATGGTAAATGGCGCCGTTCATCTTGTCTTCATAGGGCTTGGTGTAAGTGCTCATGTGTTATACTCCT
This sequence comes from Allofournierella massiliensis, assembly GCF_964241245.1. Lineage (NCBI taxonomy): Bacteria > Bacillati > Bacillota > Clostridia > Eubacteriales > Oscillospiraceae > Allofournierella > Allofournierella massiliensis. The sequence goes on along the minus strand of NZ_CAXSWZ010000004.1, from coordinate 89,611 downwards.
TTTCTTCGGCCCGAAGCCGAATCCTTTGTGCTCTTTGATTTTCCGGCAGCTGTGTGCGGCCGGTTGCAGCGCGGCTTTACGCAACGGCCGTGCTGTTACTCCTCCACAACCAGGGTACCAACGGCTTCGCCGCGCACCGCTCTGGCAATGTTGTCCAGATCCTTCAGATCGAACACCAGAATCGGGAGCTTGTTCTCCCGGCAGAGGGTGGCCGCAGTACCGTCCATTACGGCCAGGTTCTTTTCCAGCACCTCGGTGAAGGTAAGCTGGTCGTATTTTACGGCATCCGCGTATTTTTTCGGGTCTTTGTCGTACACGCCGTCCACCATGGTGGCCTTGAACATCACGTCGCAGCCTGTTTCAATGGCACGCAGCGCACTGGCAGTATCCGTGGAGAAGAGCGGGTTGCCGGTGCCGCCGCCGAACAGAACCACGTTGCCGGCCTCCATGCTCTCCACCGCGCGGTCACGGGTGAACACAGAAGCCACCTGAGGCATCACAATCGAGGTCTGGACCTGCGCGGGAACACCCAGCTGCCGGAGCTGATCCGCCACTGCAAGGCAATTCATCACGGTTGCGAGCATGCCGATCTTATCGGCGCAGGTGCGCTCCATGCTGCCGCTGGAACGGCCGCGCCAGAAGTTACCACCGCCCACAACCAGGCCGATCTGTACGCCCAGATCATATGCCTGCTTGATGCCGCAGCAGATGGCCTCCATGGTGGGTTCATCGAACCCGGTGCCCTTGCTGCCCGCCAGTGCCTCCCCGCTGACCTTCAATAAAATACGCTTGTATTTTGTATCCAAAACCAATACACCGCCTGATCCATATTATATTTGTTCCTATTTTACAATAAAACATATTTCTTGTAAACAATAAACAAAAAATAATGCCGGGGAAAACCTTCCCCGGCGTAACACTTTTATCTGCTTTCCTGTTCCTCATCCGTGATCTTGCGGGCCTGCCATACACCCAGCTCCGCCAGAACGCGGCTTCGCTGCACAGAGCCCTGCCAGCCACACGCATCGCTTCGAAACGTGGGCTCGTCCGCCGGCCCTGCCTGCAGCTGCGCCGACGCAAACGGGATCCAAACACAGGCTTTTGTCCCCTGCTGTGAGCTGCTCAGCTCCAGCTTCCAGCCCATGGCCTGCGTATACATGTGTACCAGGTAAAGGCCCAGTCCCGCACCGGCGGCAGCCCCCTCACCCATGGGATCATACTGCCCCACAAAGGCCTCGAACAGATGCTCCTTCACCCAGTCGGGCAGGCCCGGGCCCTGATCTTCCACCGTGAGGACCAGCGATGTTTCCCCCGGCTGAAGCGACACCTTCACCACCTGACCCCGTTCGCTGCACAGCACCGCATTGGTCACCAGATGCAACAGGATCTTATCGGCCCAGTCGCTGTCTGCCGGAAGAAAGAGCGGCTTTTCCAGGCCGCATTCCCATTCCAGAGAGACACCGTAAAGCTTAGCGCCATTGGCCAGCAGCGCCATCGCTTCCCCGTACTGACTTTTCAGGTCCAGAGACTCCATGCGCGGCACCAGCGTTCCCCGCTCCGCCTGCAGCAGGTCCTGCAGATTTTCCGCCACCCGGCTCAACCGCAGCGTGCTCTGATCAATGTTTTCAAACACCCAGCCCAGCTGCCCGCAGGCCTGCGGAGACTCCTTATCCATCGCCTGCCGCAAAAGACCGCTGGAGGCACGAATCGCCGACAACGCCTGATAAATTTCATGTGAGAGGCCGGAGCACAGCGCGCCCCGCTGATTCTGTTCAAACAGTTGTTGTTCCAGGCTCTTGTTCATAAACGTCGTTCAAACCTTCCTGCAAGGATTCCGACCAGACACGATCTGCCAACCATCCAAGAAACGGCTTCATTTTCTGGTAGGGGGCAGGGATCTTTCCCTCCTTTTTCAGCTGAAGGAGCACCCGATGGATCCCGCTTTCCACCGCTTTGACCGCCACACCGTGGTAGCGCGCCACGTCCGGCAGAACGCTTTTCATCTGGGGAACCTGCCCGCAGCTGATCAGACGCAGCCATTCCTGCAGGCAGCCACCCAGATACCAGTACCCTTCCATTGTATCAGAGATGCCAAGTGCACGCAGCTGGCGATGAATGCTCTTGTCCAGCGGCGTGACCTGCGGCAGGCGGCGCACCGGAGAAAACATGTTCAGCGCCAACAGCAGATCGTCCGGATCGTATGGCTCTATCATATAATAATCCACACAGTTTGACAAGTGACCCTGTTCCACCAGCTCGATGTAGCGGGCCGGGCCGGTCAGGATCACGCGCAGGCGCTGGTCGGTACATTCCTGCTCCATCTGCCGCAGAAAGCGCACGGTGTCCATATCCTGCAGATAGCAACCCAGCAGAACAAGGTCCACCTGGGGGCCACTTTTCAAAAAGCGCAGGGCACTGCGCCCGGTCTGAAAGGAATTCACAACCTGATAACCGTTCATATTCAGCAGGCAGTTCAGGGTTTGCAGCATAATGGGGTCGGCATAAACCAACACGATGTTTTTCACTGCCTCCCGCACCTGTTCTCGATTGCCTTTTTCCACGTAAAACTTCCCACCATTTATCTTTTTCCTGCCCAATGCGGTACTGTGCAGTGCCTTTGGCCGCTTGGGCGTATCATTGCCTAATATAATAGTAGCGAAATATGTCATACCGTGCAACAGGTTTTATTCTTCGTTTTACTTCGCCTGGCGCTGCAGCTGCCGGCATGATATAATAGAACCATTCTGAGCAAGAAAAGCGACCGAAACCGGCATGCTTTTCTGCATCATCCACCCTGCAATACAAGTGAGTATTATAATATGAATAAAATTATCGAAATTACCGATTTGAATTTTCCTGAACTGGATGTGTACGCCCGGCTGACCGAAGCCCAGCTGAGAACCCGGATGGAAACCGAACGCGGCGTTTTCATCGCCGAAAGCCCGAAGGTGATTGAGTTGGCCTTAAATGCAGGCTGTGTTCCCCTTTCCTTTTTGATGGAGAGGCGACATCTGCAGGGCCAGGGTGCCCCGCTGATGGAGCGCTGCCCCGGGATACCGGTTTACACCGCTGACCGGGATGTACTGGCCAGCCTTACCGGCTATGCTCTCACCCGGGGAATTCTGTGCGCCATGCAGCGCCCCGAACTCCAGAAGGCCGAAGCGCTTCTCGATGGTTCGCGGCGGATTGCTGTACTGGAAGGCATTGTGGACTCCACCAATATGGGCGCGATTTTCCGCTCGGCTGCCGCCCTTGGTATGGATGCAGTCCTGCTCACTCCCACCTGCTGCGATCCGCTGTGCCGCCGGGCGGTACGGGTCAGCATGGGTACCATCTTTCAGGTACCCTGGGCGCGTATTGGAGATTGCCCTGCGGATTGGCCTGAGGCGGGCATGGAACTGCTGCACCGGCATGGTTTTGCCACAGCAGCGATGGCGCTGGATGAGCGGGCGATCTCCATCGATGACCCACGGCTGCAGCAGGAAGAAAAGCTGGCTGTTCTGCTGGGCACCGAAGGCGACGGGCTGAGTCATCAGACCATTGCCCGTTGTGATTACACTGTAATGATTCCCATGGAACACGGTGTGGACTCGCTGAATGTTGCCGCCGCCAGTGCTGTAGCATTCTGGCAGCTGCGTCTTCGCCGAAGTTGATTTCTTCGGCCAGAGCATTTTCAAACAGCTTCTTTGCGTTTGAACTGCTCTGGCCGGAAAATCAAAAACGTGCTCGATTTTTTACTTTTGGGTATTGACTTTTCAAAAAAATAGAGTAAAATATGAAAAGTAAGCTTGGCATGGGCCTGTAGCTCAGTTGGGAGCGCAAAGGGTTCGGTTTTCTGCCACATCTATAATTTCATATTGCTTTATTCTTCTGTTCCGCTTTTGGAACTGTTGATTTGGGCCCGTAGCTCAGTCTGGGAGAGCGTACGGTTCGCATCCGTAAGGTCGAGGGTTCGATCCCCTTCGGGTCCACCACACTCGGGAGATCTCGTTTTGAGATCTCCCGAGTTTTTTCATGTTTTCAGGATGCACGATAGTACACACTCTTGTCCCCTTCCGGATACAGGAAGTCGAAGAACTGTGTGACGCTGATTTTAAATTCCACTTCGATTTCAAAGTTCCTCCCGATATTCACCCGCTCAATGAGCTGCCGCAGGATCATCTTCTTTCCCTCGATACTACTCCCCGCATACAGGTCGGCCCAGGACATAATCTTGTCATACTCCTTTTGGACGGCAACGGCAGAGCTCTTCAGATCAGCCGCTTTTTCCTTGGTCTGTTCCAATTCCTGTGTCAGCGCCGCCAGTTTGCTTCGGGTGTCCTCTATCATCTCGCCGAGGATGTCCGCTCCAAAACTGCCAGTCCCATTGATGGTCTTGATGATCTCTTTCTTGTAGCTCTCCAGCTCCCGTTCTGCGGAGGCATGGAGTTTCTCCAGATTCGCCACCGAACTGTTTGCCAGTTGGAGTTCTTTTTCCCGCTGCTTTTGAATGAGCTGGCTCCTGGGTGCAGTCTTCATCCGCTCAAAGAGTTGGATGACGATCTTATCAATAATGCCGTCCAGTTTCTCGCCGGAGTATCCGGTCTGACCGTCACAGTCCTGAGGATGGCGGATCTTGTAGTGGCAGGCATATCGGATATGAGTTTCCCGTTTGGGCTCACCCTTGGCGCGTCTGCCGCTGCTGGTGGTCAGCACCAGCTTGGAACCGCAGTGGGCGCAGTAGACCATCCCGGAGAGCAGCGCCTTCCCCTTGGAGTTAAAGGGCACCTCATTGTGGTGCATTGTCCTGGCCTCCATCAGCTCCTGTGCCCGCTCATACAGATCCAGTGGAACGATTTGCAGCTCCGGAAAGATTTCTGAGCGTGTTTCCCCACTGCGCAGGATTCCAACATACATGATGTTCTTCAGCATTTTGATGATGGTGGTATTGGCGAAGTTGGTTCCCTTTCGATTGAGATAGCCGTTGTTATATAACCACCGGGACAACCGCTGTGCGCCGAACCCCTCATAGACATATTTTTCAAAGATGATGCGCACCACCGCAGCTTCATCCGGGTCAACCAGAATCTCGTTGACTTCGTGATTCTTTTTATTGAAGCGCCCCTGCTTTTCCAGGCGGTATCCATAGGGAACGATCCCGCCGCGGAACCTCCCCTCCTGCACGATTTGTGACAGACGTGTCTTTGTTCGTGCGGAGGTTTTGAGGCTCTCACCGGAGGCCTGCCAGTAACGGATGTAGTTCAGCAGTTTATCGATATGATCGTCCATCTTCTGCTGCCCTTCCATTGCGCTCCACACTTCGATTCCGTTGCGGATGAACCACTCCACCACGAAGGGCGTCTCATCGTCCCGCCGCCCCAGGCGATCGAACATGAACACCAGCAGGATGTCAAACTTCCGTTCCTCGGCGTCCTGGCGGATCTCCTGAATGGCGTCGCGGTCAGCGGCAGCCACCTTGAAACCCGAGACACCTTTTTCCGCAAATTCTTTGATGATCGTCCATCCCTGACTTTCCGCAAATTCACGGCAGTATTGTTTCTGCATCGGGATATCATCTTTTTCTACCTGCCCTTTGGTAGAGACTCGATAGAGGCAGTATACTCTCTTGTTTTTTTCCATGATTGCACCTTGTCCTTTCTGGCGTAGGACTGCGGTGCATATGGTTTGCTGTTCATTCAGTTGTCAAGGTTCATATGCACACACAGTATCCCACACCACTGGTAAAAAGTCTACTGAATCAAGCAGGCTTGTTCAGATTTTCAAAGTCCTGCGCCATCAACAGGGTCTGCTCAATTTCAGATACTGTATCAGGCTGTGTAATGGTGTTTTTGAAACGGAGGGCAACAATTAATCCTTCCACTTCCATCGTGATATATTCTGTTGGCTCAGAGTATCGGGGATGCTCCCGATCATACATCGCCTGCTGATAACTCATGTAATCATCCTCCTTTACATGGTCTGCTGCCAAGTTTGTTCTTCTTCGTGGTCGTCCTCGGCGTGGCCTTGGGCGATTTTCTTTTGTCGTTCTTTCCGGAGGGCCTTGCTGTCTGCGTGGTAGTGCGTGGTGGTGGCGTCCTTCACGGGAGCAGGCCCCTGGCCGCGCTCCAGAGCGTGTCCAAGCTGGACCACACCACCCACAGCACCAGCCCAGTCAGCGCCAGGGCCACCAGTCCCAACAGCAAACTGGTCCATGAAATGTACGGCAGACTCGGTCTGGGCAGCCTGATGCTGGGCAGAGAAAAACGCTTCTCGCTCTGTTTCCCAGCCTGTTCGCTCATCTGCTCCAGATGCTTCACTACTTTCAGCAGCTCCTCCATCTGCGTCCGTGTCGGGAGCTGCGCCAGTAGTTCGCTGATCTTCTTCAGATAGCCGGTCTGTCTCTCGGTGTGGTACCCCAGTGTGTATAGGCTGCTCAGCAGTTTCTCCCACTCCGCTTTCGTGGGATGCACTTCGAGGGACGTTGTCGGCTCCTGCGCCGGAGGCTGCGTAGTCTGTACCATCTGCGCGGGACGGTTCTTTTCCAACAGCTCGTCCATAGATAATTTCTTCTCTGATCCTGAATTCATATTCCATATTCTCCTTCAGATATTTGTCCCCGAACAGCAGGCGGTCACGGCACTGCCAGCCGCTGGGTGTGGTGTAGGTGATGTTCCGCCGGGAGGTTTCCCAGCGTACCTTGTAGCCCTCGCTCTCCATCAGCGCAATAAACTCCGCACGATTAGAGGCGTGAAGCATACAGTCATTGATGATATTCATGAGCTGCAGTTTTTTGCTCTGGCCACGGGCGGCCGTGTGATACTCGCCGATGGACATTGTCTTAGTCTTCTCTTTCCTGTTCGTGGGGTTGAACACAGGGAGAGAAAACTCCATGCAGACTTGATCGTTGCGCTGCCGCAGTTCTTGGAGTTGCTCCTTTGCGATGTGCAGTTTCTTTCCCGTATCGAAGTTGACGGAGTTGATGAGAAAGTGCGAATGGATGTGTTCCCGATCTGTGTGGGTGCAGACCAGAACCTCGTATCCCTCATAGTACTCAGCCAGCTTCAGTGCCGCCGCATGAGCGGTGACCGGGTCGACCGCTTCGCCTTTCGGGAAGCTCTGCACCATGTGGTAGAACAGCACGCCGTCAGTCTTGTGATGCAGCCGCCTGGTGGTCATGAAGTCCGCATAGACCGATTCTGGCTGGCAGTTGATGCCTGTGACCAACTGCTGCCCCTCGAACTCAGTTTTCTTGTCCTGCATGGTGTATCGCATCACGGCTCCCATGCATCCGGTGGTCTGGCCCCGCTTGTAATTGGTGAAGCTGATAATCGCCATTCCTCACCACCGCTTTCGTTCCAAGATCAACCGGACAGCAGTACAGAGTTCGGAGAACGCCTGGCGTACACCGTCCAAGTTGATCACCGTGATACGTCCCATGTGCGCCAGGGTGACAAGCTGATTCAGATTTCTGCCAATGGACTTCAGCTCCTTGAGCACTTCTTTCAGTCCATCGATGACCACCACCTGCTTTCCCAGACAGCAGGCCGTCACATAATCGCTCATGGACATCCCGGAGCGTTTCGCCAATTCCTTGATGGCCTCCCGGTCTGCGGATGCCATCCGGGTGCTGAACTTGATATCTTTTTTCATGTGGTTTCCTCCAGTCTTTTGTAAAAATGGGGTGTGGGGCAGCGCCCCGCAAACAAGCGGAAGGCGGGCGGCGGCTGTGCCGTTGACCAGACAAACGCGATGCTGGCCACCTCCAAGGAGGTGATTCTCCCGCACCGAACGCCCGCACTCCTCCTTTGGCCACAAGCGGCCCAACACGGCGTTTTTTTGCCTTGCGGGAGTTTACTCGCCGCACCTGGAAACTGCCCGCAAATCGCCGCACAGCGCCTCGACAGGGTCGATAGGGACGATTTCTCCGGCACCCTCCAAATCGACACTATCGGCACGGCGCAACTCAATCACTCGCTTTCCGTTGCTTCGGCGAACCGTTGCCTGAATTCCGTTTTTTCTTAGGGCCTCAATGCTTTGCAGGATCATCCTTGAAATCTTTTTGGGCGTTACCCCTTCAGACTTATCAGGGTCGATCTTTTCGGAGAGCTCCGTGGGAGTGCCGATAAATATTGTTCTGCTGCTCATAAATGCAGAGAGGAGAACGACGATCCGATCCTCACGCAGCACGGGTTCTTCTCTGCTGTCCGAAACCAGTTCCCACACATTTTCCTCGCTGCGACGAAGCTCCAGCTCCCGGTATTCGATGTCCCGGCCCACGCAGGTCAGTCTGGCCCTGCCGCTGCCCCGCTTTTCTTCCACCAGTGTGAAGCTGGAATCCACTGCACCGCTGATAGCGGTGGTGCCAGAGATCCGATGGAACACATCTTCCGCCTTTTCTTTCCGCAGATGGTGGATGAGCAGGATGGCAATGCCGTGCTTGTCCGCCAGCCGCTTGAGCACAGATAGATCCCGGTAGTCATTGGCGTAGGTGGCGTCGTGGATCGGACGGACCATCTGCAGGGTGTCAATGATGACCAGCACGGTGTCGGGGTGTGCGGCGATAAATGCGTCCACCTGTTCCTCCAACCCTTGGCCGATGTGGGCGCACTCGGTACAGAAGTGGACGCTGTCTGGTGCATCCTCCGTGATTTCAAAGAGCCGATTCTGGATGCGGAGGACGGAATCCTCCAGACAGAGATAGAGGGTGGTGCCCTGCTTGGTGGTCATGTTCCAGACCGGTTCTCCCTTGGCAACTGTCACCGCCAGCCATAGAGCAAGCCAGGACTTGCCCACCTTTGGTGAGCCAGCCAGGATGTGCAGACCCTGAGAGATCAGGGTATCCACCACAAAATTGGGCGGCTCCAGCGGACGATCCATCAGGGTTCTGCCGTCCACTGTGATCAGGGGATGGTTCATTTTGTTGTTCATGTTTGGTACCTCCATTTCAAGAATTTGAATACAAAAAGCTCCCACCTCAAAAGAAGTGGGAGTAGTATTCATTTTGATTTTGAAATGGTCTGTGGTAGAATAGAGCAAACGGAGGTGAGCCAATGACGACCTATCAGATCTACGAACTCTCTGCCCGGGCGGTGATGAGTTACGCCACGGAGCAAGACGGCGTTTACACCTTTGCTCTGAACCGCAGCGCCACCGAGCACTGCAAGGTACCGGGCGCCAAGCACGAGCAGGACAGCTGCGCCATGTTCCATCAGCTGATGTACCAACTCCACGGAAACAGATGGCGGGAGCGTGGCGAGGAGAAAGTCACAGCGCTTTCCGATGTACTGTTCTATATGGACTTCGCCGGGATCTTTGACCGGCGTGGAACCGGAAGGACGCAGCAGGCCCGCCGGGAGAAGGCCAGAGACATGTTCCGCCCCGAGGGGATCACTCTGGATTTCGGCAGCGGCCCACACCGCTATGTGGCTTTTGAACGCTCCGCCAGCATGAGCCGCCAGTCCCGGCTCTCCTTCATCCGGGCGGATCTGTATGAACCCATGCGCCAGCGGATCATGCTGAACATGGAACTGGATCGCTGCCAGCTCAGTAAACTCTACGCCTACAACGGTCTCATGTTCTCCAGTGGAACCCGGGTGGACGGCATCCGCATTGACAAAAAACACCGGGTCATCGTCATAGACAATCCAACCAAGAGAGTGGAGCGAGCCTCCGTCATCACCCTGCGAGAAGGCAGAGAGCCGGGAACCTTTTACCGGGCAGATACACTGGAAGATCTGGACATCACCTGCTTTGATGGCGTGGGCCTCATTTCCAAAGAGTACGCATATGTGGTGGACAAGACTTGCTGCGGCAGTCACACTCACACCTCCTTCCAGATCCGGATGCCCTACATCAAGGGGATGCTCCATCAGGTGGATTTCAAGGACTTCTTGAAGAGAAGCGGTACCCAGAGCATTGTGGACATCTGGGGCAAGGCGCACCCTGTCCGCAGTGTGGACATCATCCTTACCCGCAGTCAGTTCAAGGCGTATGGCTGGCTGCGGGAGAACGGTATGACCTGGGAGGACTATTGGGACGCCTTTCGGGACTACAACCACGCCCTGTACATCACCAACCTGAGTAAGACGGAGCCAGAGAAACTGGTAGAACTCAATTATCAATTTCTCTCCACCCTCTCCATTCAGCCGGAGGAGTTCCGCCCCGCCGACCTGCCGGAGGGCTGGGACCACAGTCCAGCGGATGATCCACGGCAATGGCTGACCAAGGCCACCGAGACGGCCTACTATAACTTTCGTGCCAATGAAGCATATCAGCAGGAATACTTTCGCCGGGGCCTGAACCAACCCAAGGGGAGCCGCGCGCACATTATGGCCCGGGTGCTGGAGAAAAACCCGAAGTTTATCCGCGAGCCTATTTACGTGGAACAGCTGGACGGACAGGCCCGGAAGATCCTCCGAGGCTACGCCGTTGGGCGGTTGCTGGTGTCAGGGGACAACCGTTTTCTCTCCGGTGATCTGTTGGAACTGCTGCGGCAGTTAATTGCGCCCCGTGTGTTCCAGTTGCCCGGCGAGCGGGACTTCTGCAATCAGGTGATGGGAGACTTCTTTGCGGAGGACAGCTTCTTTGCGCCTGGCGCGGCCTATGACCACGAGGACAGCTGCACTCTGCTCCGCAATCCCCACATCGCCCGGAACGAGGAATTGCAGCTGTCGGTGTATCCGGGGGGAGACGCACTGCGCCAGCATTACCTGGGCCACCTCACCGATGTGGTCATGGTGTCCGCTAACAGTTTGGCGGCGGAGCGGCTGGGGGGTGCGGACTATGACGGCGACCTTATCAAGACCATTGCCGATCCCATCCTGAACCGCTGTGTGAAGCGGAACTATGATTACGATGTCCATCAGCAGCTCTCCAACAACGCCAACCTGCCCCTGCTGAAAATTCCATCCCTGTCCGCACCCAAGTCCGACACCAACGACTGGCAGGCTCGTTTTCAGACGGTGGAGAACACCTTTGCCGCCCGCATTGGACAGATCTGCAACGCCGCCCTGGATCGCAGCGTCATCGCCTACAACGATCACGCCGACCCAGAGGAGCGCAAGCGATACCGCCGGGACTTGGAAGCCTTGGCCATCTATAGTGGGCTGGAGATCGATGCGGCCAAGACCGGTGTGCGGCCCAACCTGGATGAATTTCTGGGCGGACGGAAGGTAAAGCGCACTCCTTTCCTCCAGTACAAATATCTGTTGGAGCGCGCGGAGGAGCGCCGCCGCGCCTGGTATGAGCCCACCCACCGGGAGCGGCTGGAGGCCTTCTTTGCTGGGATCAACTGGGACACGGTGGACTCCCCGGTGGAGCGATTGCCCTGGCTGGCCCGCCAGTTGGAGCGCAACACGCCGAAAGTTCAGGAGAAACCGGCAAAGGACGGCGAACTATTCACCTTCGCCCAGGAGCGAAACTGGAAAAAGCATTTGGATGAGAACATTCTTTCTTCTGTTTCTGCCTTGCTGTGGGACTACGAGCACTGTCTCTCCCGCATCCGGGCCTGCCGTGCCCCCGCCAAGGGACAGCAGCGGAAAACGGACATTGACCGCATCCTCTACGCCAGAGGACAGGAGGAGGTTTGCGACAGCGATGAACTGTACGCCTTCTTTCAGCAGCTTTCCCCGGGGCGTATCACCGCGCTGCGAAAGGAAATCGTAGAACAGCAGTGGCACCTCATGACAGAAGAACAGAGAGAAACATTTCTGCGGGAGCATCTGCCGGAGGCGGCAGACTACTACGATCTCCTGACCGACTTCCGCCACGGCGGGTTCCGTCTGCTGGGAGATCTGGTCTGTGATATGGACGATCTGGCGACAGCCCGGGAACGGAAGCAGCTCCGCCGCCCGGCGGATTCCCCGGCCTTCCAGAAGATGATGGAGGCCTATCTGTCTGCCCCCTTCAGCGGCAACGAGCGGGCCGTGGTGTCCAAGGTCTGCCGCAAGCTGCTGGACAAGATCGTCCGGCCCAGCCTGGCGGTACCCTATGTGGTGGCTCTGGGTAAGCGGAACCTGCTGTGGGATCTGCTGCCGGACCACATTGAGGAACATGTTCTGGAGGTGGACCATGCTGAATGAGTGGAAGGAATTTCAGGACTACACCGGTGCAGTAGACTACACCGTCCGGAACAAGCAGGACACCACCTACTTGGGCCGCTTTACCTTCGACACCATCCTGGACTTTGAGGGACTCAACCGGGTGCTGACCATCCTGGCAAGAGGATTTCTGTTTCATAGCGAGAATGGCAGCCCAGCCGAAGCGCCCCGGGAGCGCATCGACTATGCCAAGCGGGGCCTGTGCGCCTGGTGCAGTGTGCCGGACAGTAAAAAAGCTACGCCTCGGGAGGCGTGGCAGTTTGGCAATGATTTCGGAAAACTCCATGGGGAGTTTCCCAGCCTTGTGGAGGAAAACGGCAGCGGATGGTTTCATAGGCATGTACATCGGGTGGCAGCCTTTTTGCGGGAAAACCCGGAGAAGGTATCCAGCAGTGCCCAGAAGAAGTGTGCCGCCATTGAAAAAGGCTTTAACCAGGCCTGGCGGGACAAGGTGATTCAAATGCAGGTCCCTCTGTTTGCTCCCACCACCAAGGGACAGTGGGGATTGCGGTTTGACAGCTGTCTGGCCCAGGCTTTGGAACTGGGGCCACTCCGCAGCGAGGAACCCGAACTGCCACCCGAGATGGTGGATCAGCTCCGCAGCCTTACGCCCAAAGGCGTTCCCTTGGATATTGTCACAACACTGGTGTCCTACTACCTTGTCAACAAGCCGGAGGATTCCGACTGGGTGCTGCTGCCGGTGGCCAACTTTGACGCGTACTTCGGCACCACCAGCTTTGGGCGGAAGTATCTCAAGCAGATTCCGGAGACTATTTTGGAGCGCTCCGAGACTGGCTTTGGACTGTGCCGGTATCGGCTGGGCGACACCCTTGCCATTAAGTAGGGATAGAATCAGGCATCCACCTCCGCTTTTTCTTCCGGAGATGGATGCCTGTCCATTTCAAAGTGATTCAGTTCATATGCCAGTTCCCACGCCAATTTAAACCCGCAAAGGAAACTGTCCACGGAGCGTTCCTCTGCAATCAGGCCCTGTGCGTCCATGATTCGGAGCACCAGTTTTCTCTCGGGTTTTTCCAGGCGCTCAATGAGTTGCCGGTGACAAGTTTCGATTTCCTGCTCAGCCTCTGACATGGGTAAAGCGGTATACAATCTGTCATACAGTAGCTTCAGTGTGTTGTTCATGCGTCTCGCCTCCTTGTAGCAAGACACAATAGCACACGTAAGCAAAAATAGCCAGCCTTTTATGAATATTTCCGATGAAATAGTGGTATTTTCAAAGTTTATATTGTTGCTCATCGTAATATTTTTTCATGCCAGTTAAAAGCCCTTTCAAAAATAGGACTGTTTCTTTTTTTATATCAATAAGCTGATCAATACTATAATCTCTGCCGCATTCTGCAAAGGACAAGGTCCCATGAGCAAGATCGTTTCGTCTTTCCTTTACTGTCTCAAGAACAATACCACCTCGGCTTCCTTCTTCAGCACTAAATCTGATTCCATGCTCATTGCATACATTCCGTATTTGTTGTGCGTCAAGGTTTCCACTAATGGCTGTGGCTTTTCTATCTAATTCAATTATCTCTCCATTAAGTATAGAATTAATAATTTCAAGCGCTTTGCTCTTGTATGAGTTAAAATGAGCTTGCTGATCATATACCTGCATGAATTTATATGCAAACCAAATATCCTTGATTTCTTTCCTAACTCCAGAATAAGTAAGACCTTCCTGTTTAACTTTATCGTATATCTCAAGGATCCCCCCCATTACGGTTGATTCCACCAGGTTGTAGATCATGAGCAAAGTATTGGCTTTTAATATTTTTATAAATTCTTCATTAAAATAGTGAGTATCGGTAGCGTGTCCAATAGAGCCCCTGTCTAATTCCTTTATCGCTTCGAAATACAAGTCAATTTCTTGAACACGCTCATCAAACATATCAAAAATAGCTTGCATTAATCAGCACCTTCAAGAAGCATATTTTTTACATAAAGAATGCGTCCGCTTACCCTTACAGGGGAATTACTGGCATGGGTAGTTGTATGGCGTTTGAACTCCTCCGAATCAAGCCATTCCATCGACTGAGGAACCAAGTCAGGCTTTTCACGCAAGGCCAATGCGACTCCAACAGAGATAGCTTCAAAGCGAACTCTTGGTGTAGATTTGGCCCGTGAAGTCTTCGCGAAACCAAATGGGAAGTATTTTTTTACAAAACTGAGCATTCGATCAAATTCTGTTTTCATTTTTTCGCCGTCAAAAGAATCTTTTGTGCTCTCAATGTAATCATCTAAAAAACTATCAACGCGATGATTAAACTCCTGATAATGGTCTAAAAATGCAAAGAATCTAATCACCAATTCCAACTGCTCATACCGTTTTTTCATAGTATCGCTTATAGGACACACTTCTTTGAATACATCGTCTTCAGTGCATGACATTAAGAAATCCATAAATGGACCCCTAAAACTCCCTCGACGGACTTCGCTTGGCTTAGCCTCTCTTCCTGTTGTGTTAATTCTGTTGAATATTTCCTGCCGGATTTCCAATGAAGTATCATCAGACAACACAATTACTCGCATATTGGTTTTATCAAATTTCTTGCGAAAATAGGCTGGTACATCGTTGTAGGAAAAGCCGTTTAATGAATTAAGTTTTTTCAGACCAGATAAAACTAAGTCGCCAGACATAAACTCTTCCATAGCTTGAGTTCGCTGCGCTCCGTCAATTATCTCACAACGGCCATCTTCAGTATCAGAAAAGAACATGAGCGGTATAGGTAGTCCTAAAAGAATTGACTCTACAAATCGATTTTTGTCCGCCTCATTCCAAATATACTGTCGTTGATATTCGTCGGGAATATAAAACTCATCAGACCTAAATTGTTGGATTAAGAAGTCTATCGTATAATCGCGTGTGTTATAGTCAATTTCTTTCCTCAATTTGCTAATTTGCTCTTCAGCAGCAACTTTTTGCGCCTCGCTAATAGTGACCTGCTTAGTAGACATTATCTCACCCCCATGTTATTTAAGTGATCCATAATGCTAAGTCCTATTGCTCGCCCCAATTCTACAGGGACGGCATTGCCTATGTGTACGCCGATACTTCGATTGGTCTCAAAATGTTCGGGATCAAGGAATTGATACTCCGGTGGAAAGGATTGCAATAATGCGCCTTCACGCATAGAGAGAGCTCGATTTTGTTCAGGATGCCCAAAGCGACCATTTCCATACCCATAGTACTGGGTAGTAATTGTCGGCGATGGCTTATCCCATTCCATACGACCATATACTGCACGATACCCTTTACCAGAAGCTTTTTTGTGACAAGGTAATTTTAAATCATCATCCCAATCTTTCCATGATCCACCTGGCACTGATTGCCGAATTCTTCGTCTATTTGTTTGCGATAATCGACTGGCTCTATGAAGAGGGTCGTCAGGATCGACTGCACCATCTTCAAGATATGGTAAGTTTCCAATTGCATCTCTAACCGTTAAATAATGTTCCTCGTCAAATAACGAAGGAATCAATTCTATATTTCCAAGCCTTGATGCCAAAAGAACCAATCGTCGCCTGCTTTGTGGAACGCCATAGTCAGCGCAGTTAACGATTTTCCAGCAGCAATGGTACTGTAGTTCTTGTAACTTGCTAATGAAGTCGTTAAAAACTGGTTCGTGGGACAGTTGCGGAACATTTTCCATAGATACTATTTCCGGAAGTACGGCTTCAACTAAATTGGCAAAGTAGTATAGCAGCCGCCATTTATCGTCCTTCTTACCGTTTTTATTGTATCTAAGCGAATATGTGGAAAACGGTTGACATGGGGCACATCCCACAAGTATTTTTGTAGTTCCTTCAGGAAAGTAGTTTTCTAATTCATCGCTTGCAAGTTGAGTAACATCGCGCAAAACAAATCGTGCACGATTATTATGTTCATATGCAAATTTGCATGAATTTTCAACATCAACACCTACAACTACAGGAACCCCTGCGAGTTCCAATCCGTGGGTGAGACCGCCTACACCACAAAATAAGTCTACCGCTGCAACCGGCATAACTATGGTTCCTCCTTGGACATAAGGGTTCTTTCACTATTTAACAAGCTTAATAGTTTCTCACTTAAGAACTCTTCATTTTTCTTCTTCAACTCGCACTCCCAAATCCACAATACAATCCAGCCTCTTGCCTTAAATAGTGCGGTTACCTCTTGGTCATGCTTCATATTCCGTTCACGTTTCTTCTGCCAATATTCCTGATGGTCGGCGGGACGTGTATTCCGACAATCATGTCCGTGCCAGAAGCAACCATCCACAAACACAGCGATCTTTTCCTTGGGAAATACAAAATCGGGATGTCCCTTTACTTGATAGTTTCTTCGCCAGCCTGTGATTCCGTTATGCTTGAATATTTCAATCAAACGCAGTTCAGTGGACTTATTCTTTTTGGACTTGACCTGTCGCATGATGTCGGACCGTTTTTCCGCATCGAAAATATCCGCCACTACAAATCACCTGGCTTCAAACTCTATGCGGAGACTGGGATCTGTTTCTGCCTCCAGCACAATTTTGTTGTATCGGTCGATTATTCCGGAGAGAGTAGAGTTTCGCCTTGTCTCGTCGAAAAGGCTATGCTCATAAACGTTAGCAGATAAAAACTGCTGAACATCCCATACCTCTACGCGTCCGGCCAATCCAGCGTCTTCGGCAAGATTAAGAGCGGTATGTACGCGCTCAAAAATCGTGATAATGACGGGACGGCAACCAGCGCGGAGATTAGCCTTGCATTTTTCAATCAGCAAGGCGCCAGGCATGGTCGTACAATGGATGACCGTACTGCCGATGACAAAATCGCCGTTGCGATCCGTGGGACCATCGGCAACGGATGCCCCGTGAATTTCGAAAGAGTTTTCCGGCATGATCAAACAAAGCTTCGCCGCGACAAGATGCTGCAACACAGTACCGAGATACTGTGTACCGGGATTTTGACTCTGGCGTTTTTTCGCCTGCTCAAACAGTTCATCCAGATTTGCTCCGATAGTTTTAGACGTGTCTGCAGTCAGAACGAACGGCTGATTTCTAAAGTATTCACGCACCTGCTCGGCCCAAAAGTCCTCGATCACGGAAAAATCCACGGATTCTTCTGCATTCCATTCGTTCAAAAAGTCCACGTACTTAATCATCAGGCCCATGCTACCCCGGCTGGTTCTCCCGCCTTCGGAGGACAACTGTTGGGTAATGCCGTGTTCTTTTAGTATCTTTTTCAGATTGGCTCCACCAAGCCCGGCAACCTGCCCTTTACTGCTCGTCTGGAAGTCATCTGGATTCAGCGGAAAGTCCTTATCTTTCACCATACGGGTAAATTGTACGACCAAAGACAGGGGCCCCTTCGTGGTGATATGGTTTTCAGATTGAAACGCTTTCAGGCGTTCTTCAGGACTAATCATCGTATACAGCCTCCGCAATTTTTGTCAGGAAACGCTCTCCTATAAACCGTGCGACCGGTGCGGCCACGGCATCACCCATCGCTTTATATCCGTCGTTATAGCTACCCGGAAGTAGAAAACTGTCTGGTGCCCCCATCAGTCTGGCAGCTTCGCGCACGGTCAAGAGACGCGCGTGAGTCTGGCCGTTCTTCTTGACCACCAGATACTGCTTACTACTCCCGCCTTCTGGCGTTCGCAAGCAACCCGCAATCCCATCAAAACGCAGCTCCAACTGCTGTGTTCCGTTTCTCGTCCTACGATAGCCTGTGGCGTATACGGCATCGTGCGCACGCAATTTTGCTTGATGCCGCTCGGGAACCAGCCGTAAAACGTCATCTTTATCAAATGGCGCGCTGTCCTCCACAATATCTTTAAGAGACACAACACGGCGCGGAGGTTTTTCTGTATACCACCACACCCAGCCCGGCAGTTCGTGGCCCAGTTGTATCGCTGCATTATTATGTAGCCAGCATGGTTCATCCCCAACTAATTCCTTTGGAATAGAACAGTCTTCTTGTACAGCAATAATGAACACCCTCGGTCGGGATTGGGGCACAAAATGGGAAGCATTCAGCAAGATGGCCCCGCAACGATATCCTCGCTCTACGAGCGCCAGATGAAGAACACGGTAATTGTCACCACCGTTTGTAGACAGCAATCCCGCCACATTCTCCAACAAAAGAATCTTAGGTTTTTCGTCCATCTCGTCCAGTACCCGTAGCCATTCCCAAACCAAGCCACTGCGGGACGCATGGATTCCGCCAATAGAACCAGCCAGAGACAAATCCTGACAAGGAAAACTGGCCCAGGAGAGGTGAGCGAAAGGTAAGTTGCTCCCCCTGATATTCTTGATGTCGTCCAGCACAAACCGCTCACGCCCAAAATTAGCCTCATAAACGGCGGCCTTCTGTTCGCTGATATCATTTGCCCAAACGGGAGAGAACATTTCTCTTAGACCATACGCAACAAGACCACTGCCAGCAAAAAACTCATGCATCGTCCAAGGTGCGGAAGATAAATCAATATTCTGTTTTTGATACATGGTGCTTTTGAGAATCATTTCTTTCCCTACCTTGTCCTCTTTTATCAGTTGTCGGTTTTTCTGCATTGTCTGGAATAATCCAAATCCGACTCATGCGCGCCGCCCCAGCAACTCGGTTTTCTTTGCACAAAATTTGAACTTGTCGGGGGGTCACGCCCCATTTTTCAGCAGCTTCTTGCACTGTCATATATCCGTTCACTTGTGACACCTCAAAGTTTCTCTTATGGGCTTACACTCAATTATTATTAGTATATTCGTTTGAACGAAATTAAGCAAGACCATTTGAGCAAAAAGTTATCCCCACATCAGTGCCCATTTGTAGCAAAACGCCGCGTCACAAGTCGATAGAAAAAGCCATTACAAATTTTTGTTTCTGCAAATGCTGTATAATCAATTTTTGGCATACCATACACCGCAGTCCGTTGGCAGAAAACTTACCACTTTGCGAGAGCGCTGCGTTCGCATCGCAGAGGTCAAGGGTTCGAATCCCTCCAGGTCCACCAGAAAAGGTCGTGAAATCGTTGATTTCACGACCTTTTTTCAACTAATAAGCGATATCTTCGGGTCTGTGTTCGTTACCTATTTATCATCCACTATGATTTTTTTGCATTTCTCACAGCGGTATGCGGTGACCCTGTAGCCATTCAATTTTGCCACGAGACCGCCCTCATCATTCAGACGGTGGCGATGCGATTCGCTCTGCCACCATAATGCCCCACGGCTGCACACTTTGCCCTGTATCATTTCTGCTCCGCAAAATGGACAATTCATTACAATACCGCTCCCTTCCAAATTCGTATGGATCAGTTTCAGTATAGCATATTGCTACATGATTTGCCACAGAAGGCAAGGGCATCACACCCACTGCTGCTCAATCTCCGAAATGCTTTGGCCTCTATAGTGTTTCGATGTTCCAACAGTAAACACCGCAGTTTCGGCTGTGGTGTTTTTTATTTCGTTTAAGGCCCGCTCTTTGCCGAAGAGCGGGCCTTTTTCAGAAGCATAAGGAACATTAACTTTTTCACCCTTACAGCGGTTCTTTACGGAAGCGTTTTTCCTTAAGGCGAGTGATGAGCTCACGGAATTTTTCCTGTTCCTGCACCATACACACAAAATAATAAGTGGTTTGAAAGTCCCGATCCTCAATGGGAATCACCACCTTATTCACAGCCTGCGTCCGGTGAGAAAAGGCATCTGTAACAAAGCACGGAAACGCCCCCAGCCCTGCAAGATCCCCAAAGGCATCCCATTCGTTCATGAAAAGGAAATGCGCCTCGGGCAGCTTTTCCCGGCAAACCTGCGCCCAAAAGCCGATCTCAGAATAGAGCAGAAGGTTCTGGTTGGCCAGGTAGCTCGCATGAATAACCGGCAGCATTGCCAGAGAGTGCCCCGCAGGCACCAGCAGGCTGAGATGCTCCTCCCGGTAAGGGAAGCAAAACAGTGCATCATCCTCGGGTGGCTTCTGGTGGGTAACCACAATCTGATATTCCCCCTGGCGAAGTCCCTCCAGCAGCGCCCCATCCGTATCCCTCAACTCCGCAGAAACGGTGATTTCACCATATAGTTCCCGCAGCAGTGGCCTCAGATCCTGAATGGGAACCGGCGCACAGGCCCCCAGGCTGATGCTTTGCCGGGAGCGTTCGGCCAGCCTTACCCGCTCGGCCAGCTCCTCTGCTGCAGAAAGAACCTTTCGGGCCTGCTCCACAGCAATCCATCCTGTCTCATTCAGCACAATGCGGTTTTTCTGCCGGACAAAAAGCTTCCCCTGCAATTCTTCTTCCAGCGCCTGCATGGTCCGGCTCAGAGAAGGCTGCGAAAGGTGTAACACCTCCGCTGCCTTAGAGAGCGTACCGTATTCCGCAAAGGCCACCAGCTGTCGCAGTTGCTCCAATTCCATCCATAACACTCCCCTTTTGCTCCATTATAACAAAGTGTTCCATCCGCAGCAATCCAGTATTCGTTTATCGAATACTGCTATGTGAAACCAATTCTGTACTTTGATATCCTCTGCCGGTATAATAGGTTTCAGAACCATCAACTATGTTAAATCCGAATGGAGTGTGTGAAAATGGATTATGTAACCTTGAACAACGGTGTAAAAATGCCTTTAGAGGGATTTGGCGTTTTCCAGGTACCAGACCCGGTTCAGTGCGAGCAGGCAGTGCTGGATGCCATTGCCAGCGGCTACCGCCTCATTGACACGGCGGCGGCCTATATGAACGAGAAAGCCGTGGGTGCCGCCATCGCCAAGTGCGGCGTTCCCCGTGAGGAGCTGTTCATTACCACCAAACTGTGGGTTCAGGATGCAAGTTATGAGGCGGCAAAAAAAGCCATTCAGACTTCTCTGGCCAATCTGGGTCTGGATTATCTGGATCTGTATCTGATCCACCAGCCGGTGGGCGATTACATCGGCGCTTGGCGGGCAATGGAGGAGGCATACCAGGAAGGCCGCCTGCGGGCCATCGGCGTAAGCAATTTCAACGCTGCCCGGTTGCTGGACTTCTGCGAATCCGTAACCGTAAAGCCTGCTGTGGACCAGGTTGAGATTCATCCCTTCTTCCATCAGAAAGAAGCTATGAAAGTCATGGCGGACTATGGGGTGATTCCCGAAGCATGGGGCCCCTTTGCAGAAGGACAATTCGGGCTTTTCACGAATCCTGTATTGACCGAAATCGGCCGTTCCCACGGCAAAACTGCTGCTCAGGTAGCGCTGCGCTGGAACATTCAGCGAGGTGTTGTGGTCATCCCGAAAACCGTACACAAAAATCGCATGGAGCAAAATTTTGATATCTGGGATTTTGCCTTAACCCCCGAAGAGATGGAACGAATTGACGCTTTGGACACCGGACGCAGTGGCATTGTGGACCATAACAGTCCAGCGTTCATCCGGATGCTTCACAATCTGAAAATTCACGAATGAGCCAAACGGCAGACACAGCATCTCATTTTTATCCTGGATACCCTGCAGATCACAAAAGGAGCCAAAGCGTTTGCTTCGGCTCCTTTTTGTACTTCTTATGGAACGATCCGCTTTTCCATTTCGAATTGTCTTGCCACCTCTTTGAAGCCGAGCCGGCCGAACAATTCCAGAATCGCCCGTTCCCTGCATCAATATTTTTCACTGTGACTGAACCATAGCGCATAAGCAGGTTTCGTAGAATCGCTTCCAGATCCTCAATGTTTTGGCACCCCATCTGGATGATCCTCCTATCCGCCTTTGCATAAACACAATATGCGGGCGCCACTTCTCTTTTTACAAATGCCACTCCATATAGTTCCGGATTATGCCGGATAACATCATCCGAATGTTCATAGGAAGGAAGCGGATAGTAGCCACCGGCTTCTCTCTGAAAAGGGAATGGTTCATAATTTGTAAATTCCACAGTCTGCGAAGCCGAAGAGGTCGGGCAGAAATCATCCACCCGCAGCACAACAAACTCCCTGCAAATCGAAAAGCCGACCTTCTGATACAGTGCAATTGCCTTTTCATTTTGCTGCAGCACCTCCAGACAGCAGGCCTCCACGCCCTGACGTCTGGCTTCCTGCTCTGCAAATGAAAAGAGGTTTGTAAAGACCTTTTTTCCTCGATGCTCCGGAATAACACCTGCAGCCACATCAAACAGCACGGTTTTTCCTCGGTAAATGCCCCGGGAATGAAGGAGCGCCCCCACCATCTGCTCTCCCTGGAACGCAGCGAAGGACAACTTCTCATCCACTCTGCTTGCTTTGCAGATTCCGGCAAGTGCAGACTCATTCAGCCGGACTGGAAGATAGTAATCCGAAAAAGCCAGATTCAGGCATTCCGCCAGTTCGACAAGAGGCAGCCCTTCAATCGGTTCGTATCGGTACATTTCTTTTCCTCCCGTTTGTATCACAGGCAGCTTTTCGGCTGCAGCTGCATGAAAAACCAGCGCTCATCCTTGATTACATTTTTGCTGCAGGTGGCCCCGGCAATCCTCTTTTCGACTGTAGGAAATACCGGCATCGGTCAGCGACTGCAGAATCCCCACCGAAGCGCTGTTGTCCGAAGAGTCGGAGCCGGTGCCACCGAAAATGGGATTGGTGGATGCCCAGCCGAACACATTCAGATTGGTGGTATCCGTCAGCGGCAAAACGCCGTTGTTCTCAAGAAGGACCATGCCCTCCTCACCGACCTCTTTGATTACCGCCTTGCTGTTTGCAATCGACTCCTCGCTCACCTGAGCTCGGGTGTTCATGATGGGCGAAAGATTGTTATAAAGCGGACCAAAACACATAATGTTGACGATAATGGCCACGGCCAGAACCCAGGCAAGTCCCGCGCTCCAGCACACCACGTGACGCGTTCCTTTTTTATCAGAAAATGGGCAGCCACCATAACAATGATAGCCACTGCCAACAGTCCGATGATGGTATAGATATAGCCGCTGAGCATGTTCACGTAGGTCTGCACATCGGTTGTGCTGACGCCCATTGATGTGAAGATTGGTGTCAGCAGATCAATCAGCAGTTGAATCATTCAAATTGCCTCCGTTTTTGTTTTTTCGCTGTTGCTTCTGCAGCGTGCTGCCGCTGTTTACAGGAATGCACCGTTGCAGACCTGGATCACCTGGCCCTTGACGTGACGTCCCATTTTGCTGGCCAGGAACAGGCAGGCATAGGCCTGGTCTATGGGGTCACACTCTGGGCCGGGGAAATACACAAAATGCCCGCTGTGCTCCAACATCTTTGCACCGCCGGGCTGCTCCCCGGCCTTGTTGGCGATGTGGGCCGGGGTCACCGTGGCGCCGGGAGCCACCGCATTGCAGCGAATGTTGGTGTCGATGAGCCGCATAGCCACATTCTTGGTCAGTGTGTTCAGCGCGCCCTTGGTGGAGGTATAGGTAGCTCCACAGAAGGGCCGCTCGCCGTTCACGGAGGAGATATTGATGATGACACCATCGTTTTTAGGCATAAAGATTTTCAGAGCCTCGCGGATATAGCGCATGGGACCGCCCAGGTTCGTGTTCATCACCAGCAGCATCCAGTCATCATCGGTCTCGTCAATCATCTTCTGTTCACCGATTCCCGCGTTGTTGATGAGGATATCCACATCCCCAAACTCGCGCAGAGCGGTCTCAAACACCCGCTGTGTATCCTCGGTGGAGCAGACATCCGCCACTACACCCACTGCGCGGCCGCCTTTGGCGCGAATGCCCTGCACCACCTCATCCAGCTTTTCCTGCCCTCTGGCCGTAAGCACTACGGCAGCGCCTTCCTCGGCAAACAACTCTGCCATGGTCTGACCCATACCATAACTGGCGCCGGTAATGATGGCTACCTTTCCTTTCAACATTTCCTTTTCCAATACAACAACCTCCTTTGTTGGTCCTGATCTCTGGCTTCATTATAAAGCGGCAGAAATGCTATATCAAATACTTATATTTGATGCATTTTCATAATTGAAAATTATAGAATTTTCAATTATACTGGAACCAGGAGGTGGTGAACATGGAGCTTCGCGTGCTGCAATACTTTTTGGCGGTAGCCCGGGAACAGAATATTTCCTCGGCTGCAGAATCGCTGCATCTTTCTCAGCCTACCCTTTCCACCCAATTAAAGGCGCTGGAAAACGAGCTGGGCAAGCAGCTGCTGATTCGGGGAACCAAGGGCTCCCGCAAGGTGCTGCTGACTGAGGAGGGCATGCTTTTGCGCAAACGGGCGGAGGAAATTCTGGAGCTGGTTCGAATGACGGAAAGCGAGATTTCCCTGTCCAACGAGGTGGTTGCCGGGGACGTATACATCGGCACGGGCGAATCGGACCTGATCCGCATTTTTGCCAGAGCCGCCCGGCGTATACAGGAACGCTACCCGGACATTCACTATCACATCCTCAGCGGAAATGCAGATTTCGTTCAGGAGCATCTGGACCGGGGGCTGATCGACTTCGGTGTGGTTTACAGCCCGGTGGACACCAACGTTTACAGTACCATCAAGATCCCCGTTCACGATACATGGGGTGTTTTGATGCGCAGGGACTCTCCACTGGCTGCAAAAGATGTGATTCAACCGCAGGATCTGCTGGACAAGCCGCTCATTCTTTCCGCCCAGAAAACCGACGACTGGCCCATATCCAACTGGTTCGGGCATGATATCACAAAGCTGAACGTAGTGGCTACCTACAATCTGGTATTTAATGCCTCTCTGCTGGTGGAGGAAGGGCTTGGCTATGCGGTTTGCTTCGACAAGCTGATCAATGTGAGCGGAGACAGCAATCTATGTTTCCGCCCCCTTTCTCCCATGATTGAAGCAAAAGCCTCCATCATCTGGAAACGTTATCAGGTTCTGTCCAAAGCAGCCGAGTGCTTTTTGAATGAACTGAAGCAGGAGATGGGCCTGTCCACCGAAATATAAGAAAAACGCCTGTGTCCGGCAGAAAGCTGCCGCAACACAGGCATTTTTGTTTGTTCTGTAAGTGCTCAACCGAAATAGGAGGCAATCTCCTGCATGCGGGCCATCTGATCCACCTGGAAGGGGCACCGGCTGTTGCAGTGGCCGCACTGTATGCAGTCCCCTGCGCCCAGCTCCAGGCCATGGTAATGCTCTGCGGCCATGGAATCCCCGTTCCGGGCCAGATCGTAGTACTTGTTCACCAGGCCCACATCAATTCCCACCGGGCAGGGCTTGCAGTGGTTGCAGTAAACACATTTGCCCACCGCATCCGCCGGGCTGAAAGAGCCGATCACAGAGTAGTCCCGCTCCGGCTCCGAGGCGCAGAAAAAGCCCAGCAGATGCTCGGCCTGCTCCACGCTGCTCATACCCGGCAGCACCGTAATGACCCCGGGCCGGTCCAGTGCGTACTGCATGCACTGGTACTGGGTCAGCGCCTGACCAAAGGGCGAGAGCGAAGCGTCCAGCAGCTGACCACCGGAGAAGGGCTTCATCACTGCGATGCCGATGCCTTCCGCCTCACAGCGCCGGTAGATAGCCGTGCGCTCCTCCACCGAGCCTTTGGCATACTCGCCCTTCTGGTAATCATAGCCCGGATTCACCGAGAACATCAGCATATCCACCGGCGCCTCGTCCAGCACCCGCTGAATGGTAGACGGGGTATGGGAGGAAAGGCCAATGTGCCGTACCACACCCTGCTGTTTCAATTGCAGCAGGTAGGCATAGGCCCCATTGTCCTGGTATTCCTGCCAGTCGGACAGCTCGTCGATACAATGGATGAAGCCATAGTCGATGTAGTCCGTATGCAGTCGGGTCAGCTGCCAGTCGATGCTGCGCTTGATGGCTTCCTCATCGGTGGTCCATCCATAGGTGCCGGTGTGATAATCGGCACCAAAATGCACCTGATACATCACGTTTTTGCGCACGTCGGCAAGGGCCGCGCCAAAGTATGGGAAGGTTTTCCCCTCCGCCGTTGCCAGATCGAAATAATTCACGCCACCCTCATAGGCCCGGCGGATTGTGGCGACTGCATCCGCCTCATTCGCCTGGGCAATATAGGAGGTACCGAACCCCAGCGTGCTGATTCGATCACCCGTTCGTTTGTTGATTCTGTATTCCATTCGCTGCCCTCTCCTTCGTCGCTGCAGGCGGCCACACTTCGGCCACCCCGTCCGGCTCTGCCTGATGGCTCAGGCGAGGCTGTTGTACTGGTCGTCGTTCACCGGCTCCAGCCATTCGTTAGAAGCTCCCGGTGCGGGGATCTCAATGGCAATGTGGGTGAACCATTCATCCGCCGCGGCGCCGTGCCAGTGCTTGACCTCCGGTGCAATATAGACCACATCGCCCGGATGCAGCTTGCGGGCAGGCTGCTCCCATTCCTGATACCAGCCCTCGCCATCGGTACAGAGCAGGATCTGCCCTCCCTTGTGATGAATGTGCCAGTTGTTGCGGCAGCGAGGCTCGAAGGTCACGTTGCACACTTTCACGCCCTCGGCATTCAGTGGATTCAGATAGCTGTTGCCGATGAAATACTGCGCATAGGCAGTGTTGGGCTGACCGAGGCCGAACAGAGAATCCGAGGGATCAGCCTTCTCCTCAGCATAGATTTCCCGCACCATGGGGAAAACCGCCCAGGCGTTGGGCCAACCCACATAAAAGGCGATGTGGGTGATGATCTCCACCATTTCGGTTTTGGTCACGCCATGATTTTTTGCATTCTGGATATGATATTTCAGGGAATTGTCGGTGATACCCTTGGATACCAGTGCCACCACGGTGATCATGGAACGATCCCGCAGCGACAGCTTATCCTCCCGGGACCATACCTCGCCGAACAGCACATCGTCGTTGAGCTGGGCAAATTTGGGCGCAAGGTCGCCCAGTCCGTTTCTTCCTGCCGTTTGTTTGATCATTGATCACTTGCCTCCTGTTCCTGCTTGTGTTTTTCGAATCTCGTGGCGCAGATAATCCAGACGCTGGAGCTGCCGCTCCTTGAAGTGGATCTCGTCCAGGGCCGCGGCCCGCTTTTTTTCCAGCATACGAAGGCGCTCGGCTCCGGTGGCCTCGCCCTCCAGCAGCAGCCGCATGTAAGTCTCCACTTCCTCTGTGCAAAAGCCGATATCGTGCAGGGTCATGATGACGCTCAGACGTTCCAGATCGGAATCGTCGTACTGCCAGGCACCCATCACCTTTTTGACCGCTCCGCACAATCCCCAACTCTCGTATTCCCGCAGAATATTCATGGGAATCTGATATCGCTCGCTTGCCTCCTGAATGGTCATACGCCGCCCTCCAAAAAACAAAATGTAGATGCCCTGGCCGGACATCTACATTGTAAATCGCTTTCAGATCACTGTCTAATACTTATTTTGAAGTTTCAGAAATAGCAAAAAGGCATTTTTTAATATGTTCCAGCAGTGCAGCCACCGCAGGCGGAAAGGTCTCGGTCTTTTTCCAGGCCAGAACCGTACTAGACTCCAGCGCGGGCGACAGGGGCAGAAAGCGCAGTCCCTCATAGCTGCAGCGGAGCCGGATGGTCAGAAACGCTCCCATCCCCTCTCGAGCCAGAAGGGTCATGTTGTAGGGCAGGTTGCCGGTGGCCGCCACCTGCATCTGCTGGGCATAGGGACCCATCCAATGCTCCAGCTCTTTCTGAATCATCTCACGGCGGGTAAAGATCAGGGGCACCTGCGCAAGATCCTCTGCAGTGACACACTCCTTTTGCGCCAATGGATAATCCTCCGGCACATGTACGCCCCATTGCTCCTTCACCGGCAGGCGAATGAAGTCGTATTTGCTGATGTCCACCGGTTCCAGCAGCAGGGCCAGATCCAGCATGCCGTCTTCGATCCGCTCCTTGGTGTTGTCGGCGTTGCCACTGTACAGCTGATAAGTCACCTGAGGATGAAGCGCCTGGAAAGAGGCCAGCCACCCGGCCAGAAGATGCATGCCCTCCAGGTCGCCGCTGCCGATGGAGATTACACCTCGCAGCTCCGGCTCCCGGCGGAATTCCTGCACAGTTTTGTCCGCCAGATCCACCAGCTCCTGTGCCCGGCGGCGCAGCAGCATGCCATCGTTGGTCAGAATAATCCGGTGGCGGCTTCGCTCAAACAGCTTAACCCCCAGCTCCTCCTCCAGCTGCATCAGCTGACGGGAAAGGGTGGGCTGGGTCAGATGGAGCAGCGCCGCCGCTTTTGTAATGTTTTCCTCCCGAGCCACGGCCAGGAAGTATTTGAGCACTCGAAGATCCATGATTTTGCCCCCTCCTCTTTTCAACATCCTATCACGGAACCGCCGGGCAGACAAGGGCAGCTTCCTTTGCCGCAGGGTTTTACATTTTACGCAAAGCAGGTTACAATAGGTCCATAAAACAGCGAAAACGCAAAATTTCCCCGGAAAGGATTATTGTGCTATGACCAGAATACTTTTTGTGTGCTTAGGCAACATCTGCCGCAGCCCCATGGCCGAATATGTGATGCGGGACCTGGTGCGCCAGGCCGGGCTGGAGGACCAGATTCAGGTGGCCTCCGCCGCTACCAGCCGGGAGGAGCTGGGCAACCCGGTGTATCCCCCCGCCCGCCGCAAGCTGGCGGAGCACGGCATTGCCTGCGAGGGCCATGCCGCCCGTCAGATGACTGCCGCAGACTATGACCGGTTCGACCTGCTGATCGGTATGGATCAGAACAACCTGCGGAATATGAACCGCATCTGCGGCGGTGATCCGCAGCATAAGCTGCGCATGCTGATGGATTACACCGACCGCCCAGGCGAGGTGGCAGACCCTTGGTACACCGGCGATTTTGAGCGCACCTGGCAGGATGTGCTGGCCGGCTGCCAGGGCCTGCTGGCGCAGCTGGAGAGCGGGGACTGAATTGCCCCGCTTGACAGCACTTTCCTCCGGTGTTATAGTAAATAGCGAAATTTGAATAGTTTTGGAATTCTGGGGGGACTCTTCGGAGTTGAGAAGGTAAAACCTGACCCCACGAACCTGATCTGGTTCATACCAGCGTAGGGAAGCAATTCTGAAGCCCCGGTTCTGCCCGCCTGTTTCAGTGCGAGCACCGAGACCTTGCAGTAAAAGGGATGCTTTTCCAGGTGAAAGGCATCCCTTTTTCTTTTATATTTCTTGCAAAGGAAGGAATCATTGCTATGGAAAACAACACCTGCTGCGGATGCAGCCGGCCGGACCTGCCCTGGGCGGGCCGCGGCACCAATCTGGATATCTCCGGCTGCCGTTTCTCGCTCTACCCCATGGACTCGAACTTTGTGCCCATCATTTTGGGCGCGCTGGAAAAGACCGACACCTCGGCGGTGTGGAGCCAGTCGGACGCACTTTCCACCGTTTACCGCGGACGCCTGCCCTACGTGGTGGACGCGGTGGAGGGTCTGTTCGTAAACGCATGGCAGCCCACCGTTCACATGGCACTGGAGGGCCAGTTCTCCAAGGGCTGCCCCGGTGACACCGACGGGGACAGCCTGCTCACCCGGGAAGGCCCCGGTCCCAATGCACAGACCATCGCCGGCGCCCACTTCCCGGTGCTGTGCAAACTGGCACTGTATCCCATGGGCGTGAGCGACTACATCGACCGCATTGCCGAGGTCTGGCACATGGCAGAGGATGCCGGTCTGAATCCCACCAGCGTTCATTATGCCACCCGCATCAACGGCGATGTACAGGCAGTGTTTGACTATCTGCATGCGGTCTGCCGCCACATGGAGCAAACGGTTCCCCATTACATTCTGCATTTCACCCTCTCGGTGAACAGCCCCACGGCGGAATGATTCCTCATTATTCAAAAACAGCAATTAAGGAGTTGGAACAACCAATGAAACAGAAAGAATCAAGCTATTCCTGGAAACTGCAGGACATTATTTTTGTGGCCATGCTGTGTGTGGTATTCGGCGTGGTTTATCTGGCAGGCGTTTACCTGATCTCGCCTCTGACCGCCATCTTTGCCCCTCTGGGTGTTTCGCTGCTGGGCACCGAGATGATTTTCGGTATCTGGTTTATGGCTGCCACCCTGGCCGCCTACATTCTGCAGAAGCCCGGCGCAGCCATCATTGCTGAGGTTCTGGCCTCCCTGATCGAGGTGCTGCTGGGCAATATGTACGGTCCTATGGTAATCGTGGCGGGTATCGTACAGGGCGCGGGCGCTGAGCTGGTGTTCGCTGCCTGGCGCTACAAGCGGTTCGACCGCACCACCATGTACCTGGCCTCTGTGGGCTGCACTATCACCGGCTTTTTGTGGAGTTTCGTGCGCTCCAACTATCTGGCCATTGCACCCCAGCTGCTGGTGGTATACTTTGTGGTACGCCTGATCAGCTCCTTTATCTTCTCCGGCGTGCTGTGCAAGCTGATGGGCGACAGTCTGGCCCGCACCGGTCTGCTGAAGAGCTATGCCCTGGGCCGGGCCATGCGGGATGAGTAAGCCGGTGCTCAGCTGCCGGGACCTGACCTTCCGCTATCAGAAGGAGGATGTGTTCCGGCAGCTCTCCTTTGCCATTCAGCCCGGGGAGGCTGTGCTTCTGATGGGGCCTTCCGGCTGCGGCAAAAGCAGTCTGGCCTACTGCCTGGCCGGGCTTTACCCTGCCTACGCGGGAACTCTGAGCGGCGAAATTCTTCTTGAGGGTAAGCCTCTGGAGGATTACCCGCTGGCCCAGCGAGCCCGGGGTGTGTCCATCCTGTTCCAGAACCCGGACGATCAGTTCTGCATGGACCGGGTGGATCACGAAATCCTGTTTGCGCTGGAAAACATCAACTATCCGGGCGATCTGCGTGCCCGCACCCGGGAGCTGCTGGCACTGGTGGGTCTGGAGGATGTGGAGCATCATCTGATTCACACCCTGTCCGGCGGAATGAAACAGAAGCTGGCGCTAGCCACCGCCCTTGCCACCGAGGCAAAGCTGCTCATTCTGGACGAGCCCTTTGCCAATCTGGACCCCGGCTCCTGCGCTGATCTCTCGATGAAGCTGGCTCAGCTGAACCGGCAGGGGCTTTCCCTCTTTGTTGTGGACCACCGGCCGGATTACTGGCTGCCTTTTTTAAGCCGCATTCTGCTGATGGACAAAAGCGGCAACCTTTTGCCGGAAAGCATTCTTCCGGAGGAGCTGCAGGCCCACCGGGAGCTGTTCCGGGAACGTGGCCTGTTTGTGGACGACAGCTGGCTGGAGGGCCAGTCTCCCGCGCCTCTGCCCCAGCCGGAGGAATCCATGGTGCAGGCAAAAGACCTGCGGCTGCTGCAGGGCAAAACCACGGTGGCCGAGCATCTGAGTTTTGACTTTCCCCGAGGCGGCATTACCGCGCTGGTGGGGCGAAACGGCAGCGGCAAAACCACCCTGCTCACCTGCCTTGCCGGGGCCGGACGCTGCAAGGGCAGCCTGAAAGTAAACGGCGCTGCGGGGCTGGTGTTCCAGAATCCCCGGTTCCAGTTTTTGAGCCTGACCGTGGAGGATGAGGTTTTGACCACCCTGCGGGGACTGGAGCCCAAAGCCGAAGAGCAAGCCCTGCGCCAGAAGGCCCGGGCACTGCTGGAGGAATTTGACCTGCTGGCCTGGCGCAAGCACTCCCCCTATGAACTGAGTCAGGGGCAGCAGCGGCGACTGGCTCTGCTGGCCATGCTGGCGGGCAACCGGCCGCTTCTTTTGCTGGACGAACCCACCTATGCACAGGACGAACGGGCCACTCAATTCATCATGGAGCTGCTGCGCCGCCGCATTGATCAGGGTCTCACCGCCGTGATTGCCACCCATGATCTGGCGCTGGCCCGCTGCTTTGCCAACCGGATCTATTTGCTGGAGGACGGCCGCATGCAGCTGCTCAGCCCGGAACAGCTGGACCAATATACCGAGGAAAGGAGCCATGCCCCATGCGCGCTTTGAATCCCGCCTACAAGCTGCTCACCCTGATCATTGCTTCGCTGATGCTCTCGGTCACCTACAACACCCGACTGGATCTGGTGGTGGCAGGCTGCTGCCTGGTGGTAACTCTATGCACCCCGCGGGTGGATCGGAAATTTCTGTTCATCTCGCTCACACCGTTTCTCATCGCTGCCTTCGGCATGTTCATGACCGGCCTGCTGTTCCCCAGTCAGGCGGCTGCACAAGGGGTGGAGACCGCTGTATTCGGCCAGCGGGTGATCTACGCCAGCTCGCTGAAAAGTGCCTGCCAGCTGGCCGCCCGGGTGCTGGCCTTCGGCGGCCTGGGCATGCTGTTCGCGTTTACCACCGAGCCAATGGAGCTGATTATGAGCCTGATGCAGCAGTTCCATCTGCCCCCGAAATTTGCCTATGGCATTCTGGCTGCCTATCATTTCTTCCCGGTGGTGCGTAGCGAGTTCGGCACCGTGGGCGTGGCACTGCGGGTTCGCGGTGTAAAGGCAACACCCTTTTCACCAAAACGAATCCTCCCCATGCTGGTTCACGCACTGGAACGTTCCCAAAGTCTCGCCATGGCTATGGAGTCCCGAGGGTTCCAGAATGATGCGCCCCGGGCTGTGGCCTTCCGGGTACGGTTCGGCTGGGCGGATATCGCCTTTCTGATCGGTTTGCCCGCCGCACTTCTGGTCGGGCTCTGGCTTTTATAACCACAGGAGCAATGCAATGAATCATACAAAACAAGCGGAGCTGGCCCAGCTGCAGGCGGCCCGCTACCCAAACTTTTCCCCTTTTGTGCTGCTGAAGCTGAGCATGATCCGTTACGGGGCAGTGCTCACCCCCGCCGCGCTGGAGAAAATTCAAGGCTCCATTTACGCCTTTTCCAGCGACACTGCCTTTGACATCCGTTTTTCCGGCCGCAAGGCCTGTACTGCCGTGCCCGGACCGATTCTGCTGCGGGACGGCACCTTCGTTTACATCAACTACGGCGACCCTTATGAGGACCCCTACCAGATCGACTGGGAGGGCGGGCTGTTTTTGCTGAAGGAGGGCAACACGCTGATCGATGTGATCGACTTTGTGCCCCGGCCCGAATTTTACGGCAAAATCACCAGCCTCGGCACTCCCATGGCCGCAGTGGCAGACGTACGCGGCCAGAAGCTGATTCTGAACGCCTTCCAGCGCTGCCGCTTCTGGGAGGGCGGCCACCAATGTGGCTTCTGTGCCTTTTTCACCGGCGGACAGAGCCGGGGTGAGGTGAACTGCCAGGATGTGCGGGAAACCATTCAGGAGGCGCTCAAAGAGCCGGGTCGTTTTTCCGAGATCAGTCTGTCTGGTGGATCGGATTTTTCCGGCGAACCGCCCTTTTCCTGTGAGGTGGACCGGTACATCCGGGTCCTGCAGGCCATCGGGGAAAACTTCACCGGCCGCTTCCCCTGCCAGTTGATGGCACCTGCCTATCCCAAACAGCAGCTGGAACGCATCTGGCGCGAGACCGGCATCACCTCCTATGCGCCCAACATCGAGGTCTGGGGCAAGGCTCTGTTTCAGGAGCTCTGCCCCGGCAAAGAGCAATGGGTCGGCTATGAGGAATGGATTCGCCGCACGTTGGACGCGGTAGAGGTATTCGGGCGCGGCAAGGTGTGCACCCAGGTTGTTGCCGGTGTGGAGCTGGCCGCAAAGAACGGCTTTTCCGATGTGGAGGCCGCGCTGGAATCCAATTTTGAGGCCTGTGAGTTTTTCGCCAGCCACGGAGTGAACTTTTTGTGCACCATCTGGCGCCCGCACCGGGCCACCCGGCTGGGTTACCGGCCCATGCCGCCGCTGGAATACTATGTGCGGCTGGCCGAAGGGCTGCACAGCATCCGTAAAGCGCATGGACTTTACAATACAAATGACGACTATAAGCACTGCGGGAACCACCCGGACAGTGAACTGGAAAGGGGTGATTGAGGATGGAACTACCGATTTTCACCCCACTTTCGTCTGAAACAGCTGCCCTCCTGCCTGTATGGGACAATGCGGTGGCACAGGCGCAGGATCTGGAGGGTTCGCTGTCATTTTCCTGTCCCGTGGTGGCCAGCCAGAATGGCGCCACACTCTTACTGGGCCTTGCCCAGGAACGGACCGCCGCCGGACGCGCACTGGTACGGGCACTCTGGTTCGATCAGCCGGTGACTCTGTGGCTGCCGGGTAAGACCGACTGGCTTCAGCTGACTGCCCGGGCCTGGAAGTGCCACATCACCGGCCCGGTGTTCCGGGAGCTTCTGGAGCAGGCACGCCGCCGGGACCCCGCCGCTGACCTTGCCGTCGTATGGGAGCTGCTGCCCACGGCGCAAAGCTCCTCTTCCCAGCCGCCTCAGCCGGTGGACTGCCCCCTTCTGCGGGAGGCAGAAATTCATCTGGAGCTGCTGCGGCCTGCGGAAGTTGATGAACAGTAATACAAAAAGACAGGCGCTCTGCCCGGTGTATCTGACCGGGTGGAGCGCCTGTTTTTTGACTGAGGCAGCCGTTTGCCTCCGGCTTTTTGCAGGGGACAGAAATCGGCTACTTTTTGTTTCTTTTCCGACTGCGGAAAAAGGCGCAAATTCCTGCGCCGCTCACGCCGCTTCCATGCGATATCGCAGCGGTGTTTTCCGTCTCTTTTTTTACCGCCTTAATGGTGATGCTGCAAAGAGCAATTTCCTGCCCGCCTTCCGCAGCAACGGTGACCGTAGTGCTTCCCTCTTTCAAGGGTTTCACGATTGCTTTCGTTCCATCCACCGGGTCCTGGGTGATCTGTACAACACCATCGGGAGTGCTGCTCCATGTTATCTTTTTGTTTGCAGCAGGTGAGTCCAGAGAAGCTTGAATCTCGGCAGCACCGCTTTGTTCCAGACGCAGGCTGTTCTGCTTGACTACACACGCAAACAGGGACTTGGGTGGAGGCAGGTTTTTCTGCCAGCCACCGCTCCCGCAGAGTGGCAGGATCGGGAAACCCTGTGGAACGCTGTGGAGGAAACCGAAACCGCAAAGGACAGTCGCCTCGCCCGTGAATTTGTGGCGGCACTGCCCATAGAGTTGAGCCGGGAGGAACAAATCCAGCTCCTGCAAGATTTTATCAAGGAACAGTTTGTTGCAGACGGAATGTGCGCCGATGCTGCCATCCATGACCCGTATCCTCCCGGACACAATCCCCATGCTCATATCCTGCTGACGGTGCGCCCGCTGGATGAAAAGGGAAAATGGCAGTACAAGCCCGAGAAAGAATATCTCTGTGTCAAAGACGGCGAGGAACGGGGCTTTACTGCCGCTGAGTTCAAGCAGGCACAGGCCGATGGATGGGAGAAACAGTACCAGTATAAGGTAGACAAAAAGAAGGTGTATATGCCCCCTTCCGCAGCGCAGGCGCAGGGCTATGAACGGGTGTCCAAGTACCCCAAAAGCACCAAATATGGCAGGCAGAATCCCATCACGGAACGATGGAATAGTGCTGAACAGCTTGTCCTGTGGCGGGCTGCATGGGCAAATGTGGCAAACCGCCATCTGGAGCGCACCGGACATGAGGAACGCATCGACCACCGCAGCCATGCCTAGCGTGGGCTGCTGGAGCAGCCTACGCTCCATGAGGGTGTGGTTGCCAGAGCCATGGAGAAAAAAGGTATTATCTCTGACCGATGTGAACTGAACCGGCAGATCAAGGCGGACAATGCCCTGCTTCGGGAGCTGAGAGGACAGGTTAAAAAGCTGGCGCAAACAGTCAAAAATACCCTCCCGGCGCTTGCCGAGGCCATGGAAAATCTGCGAAAAAATTTGCTTCTGTTCTGCTATCAGCTGGGGTATCTCCGCAAGGGCAAGGAACGCCTGAACACTTCGCTGAATACGCTGCGCCCTGCCCTCACACAGTACAATCAGCTGGCAAAGGACATCCGAGATAAGACGAAGGAGCGCCGCATCCTGCTTACCGAGAAAAAGGCGCTCTCTGCTGTCCATGTATTCCGACACCGGGAGCTGGCCGCAAAAATTGCGGCACTGACAGAGGATTTGGAAGAATTGCGTTCTGAGAAAAATCTGCTTCTGGCGTCGCTGGCATATACCGAGGAAGATGCCGCCGATAAGTTTCCTAAAGACATTGCAGCCATGGAGCAGAGTCTGAAACGGTTGGAAGAACAGGAGCAGAAATATTCTGCCGAGCTGGACGCTGCCCTGAACGAGTATGCCGGGCTTCGGGAGCAGGCCCAGGGCTTCGACCCGGTGCAGCTCTACAAAACAAAACAGGCCATCCGCCCCGGCAAGGAGCAGGAAGCGGAGAACCGGGCACAGCAGGTTTACGGCGAAAAGTACAGCCCGCTTTTGATGTTTGACAGCAAAAAGGCGATTTCCCGTATGCTGCATGAGGATATGGAGCGGCAGGCAGTACGGAGAATGATGCGACAGGCGCATAAGGAGCAGCAGACTTTTCAAAAGAAAAAGAGCGAACAGGAACGGTAACCCACCGTTCCTGTTCACTACAAACCTTAACGGGATTTCCCCATAACATTTGATTTGTCTTGATAATTATTTACATCCCATCATTCAATAAAACCAAAGTATATCGCAGCAGCTGCGGCAAGAGCGATTCGATACCAGCCCAAAATTCTGAAATTATGTTTTTTGATGAACGACATAAGGAAACGAATAGATATTATCGATACCAAAAACGCAACCAACATTCCGGTAAGTAGTACAGCACACTCAATAGCTGTAAAATATCAACGAAAAGGCCGCAAGAATATTGCCGCTATGGAGCAAATCTTGAAGCGGATAAAAAGAATGAAGTGACTGCGATCACTCACACTTGACATTATATAGATATTGTGATAATATGACAAACTGGAATGAGTGGTGGAGTCTGTCATAGAGAGCTTTTTGCATCTCTATTTATTCCAAAATGTTTTTAATCAAAAATTAGTTGCTGATATTTGATTAAGCACAGAAGGCAGAACTTCTCACAGAAGGGTCTGCCTTCTTTTTTTGCCAATGATTTGAGGAGGGAAATTGTGGATTTTTCTTTTAGTGCATTTCTTGAAGGGGTCTCATCAAGTCCGATCTTATGCATCACAGTATTATTTACATTGGGCGTGATTTTTGTAAACGGTTGGACCGATGCGCCCAACGCTATCGCAACATGCATCACGACTCGATGTATGCGTGTGCGCAGCGCCATTTTGATGAGTGCGGTATTTAATTTTCTTGGCGTCTTAATTATGACTCAGATGAACAGCTCGGTAGCCTCCACCATAAGCAACATGGTTGACTTTGGCGGTGATACGCACAGCGCTCTCGTTGCCTTGTGTGCCGCCCTGCTTTCCATTGTGGTGTATAGCGTAGGTGCTTCCCGTTTAGGAATTCCCACCAGCGAGAGTCACAGTCTGATTGCCGGCTTGACCGGAGCGGCTCTGGCCATTCAAAACGGAACTGACGGGATCAATATGGATGAGTGGTCCAAGGTGCTCTACGGTTTGGTACTGAGCCTTGTGCTGGGTTTTGCTATCGGCTGGATCATGTGCAAACTGGTTACGCTGATATGCAGTTCTAAGGATCGCCGAACGACCAATCGTTTTTTTGAAGCAGCGCAAATTTTCGGTGCTGCAGCTATGAGTTTTATGCACGGTGCACAGGATGGTCAAAAGTTTATCGGCGTTTTGTTTTTAGGGATCGCTTTTTCAAATGGCCAGAGTAGTGTTACTGGAATGACCATCCCGGTCTGGCTAATGCTGCTGTGCAGTATCATCATGGCTCTTGGGACAAGCGTAGGCGGAGAGAAAATCATCAAATCTGTGGGTATGGACATGGTAAAACTGGAAAAATATCAGGGATTCTCTGCCGATCTTGCCGCAGCGTTCTGCCTGTTGCTCTCCAGTCTGTTTGGCATTCCGGTTTCAACCACCCATACAAAAACCAGCGCGATCATGGGCGTTGGTGCTGTAAAAAGGCTTTCCGCCATCAATCTTGGTGTTGTGAAGGATATGGTGCTTACGTGGATTTTCACTTTTCCGGGGTGTGGATTGATCAGTTTCGTGGTAGCGAAAATCTTTATTGACGTTTTTTAAGCATAAATGCATTTGCGTTAATATAATAACCAGTATGAGGTGGAAACAATGTCGAAAAAACAAGATTCTTTTTATTTTCAGAATTTTATGGACTGTGCAGATTGCTCACGACGAGCCGCGTATTTTTTAAGAGACACCCTGGAGCACTTTGATGCGACAGCTTTAAAAGAAAAGCTGGACGAAATGCATAAGATTGAGCATGCTGGCGACAGCAAAAGACATGAATTGATAAACACCTTGGTGAAAGCGTTTATTACGCCCATTGATCGGGAGGACTTGGTGCAGATTAGCCAGAACATGGATGATCTTACCGACAAAATTGAAGATGTTCTGATTCGAATCTATTACAATCATATTTCTGACATACGTGAAGACGCTTTCCAGATGGTAGATGTACTTATCCGCTGCTGTGAGGAAATCTGCTTATTGATGGAAGAATTTCCACATTTCAAACATTCCAAGAAACTCCACGAATGTATTGTTCGAATTAACAGTCTGGAGGAAGAATCGGACGAACTGTTCATCTCCTGTATGTACCGTCTGCACGGAACAAACATCGATCCGTTGTATATTCTCGTATGGCGGGAAATTTATCTCTATCTGGAAAAATGTGCAGATACCTGTGAACATATTGCAGATATTGTGGAAAGCGTTGTTATGAAAAACAGATGAGGAGAAAAATATGCTTGCGAAGATAAAAAAACAACCTCCAGGGCGATTAATTGCCATGGGGTTTGCCCTGGTGATATTGATTGGGGCACTTTTACTTATGCTGCCAGTATCGGTGCGAAATGATGCGAAGGTACATTTCGTCGACGCCCTTTTTACCTCGACCAGTGCAGTTTGCGTGACAGGTTTGATTTCCATTGACGTTGCGGATCACTTCACCTTCTTTGGTCAGGTAGTCGTTGCTGCCCTGATCCAGATCGGCGGATTGGGCGTTACATCCATTGGTGTAGGACTGATTTTGGCTGCGAGAAAAAATATCGGAATCAAAGGACGGATCCTGGTCAAAGAGGCCCTGAATATAGATGGGATCAAGGGCATTGTCCGGCTTGTTAAAGCGGTTTTACTCATGACCTTCTGCTTTGAACTGGCAGGTGTTATTTTGAGCTTCATCGTATTTGTGCAGGATTACCCCGTCCTGAAAGCGCTTTGGATCAGCATTTTCCACTCCATCGCCGCCTTCAACAACTCCGGCTTTGACATTCTGGGCGGCTTGAGAAATTTAATCCCATATCAAAGCAATGTTCTGCTGAACTTGACTACATGTGGCCTGATCATTTTCGGCGGACTGGGTTTTCTTGTAATTTTAGACATATTGAAAAAACGGTCCTTCCGGAAATTGACTCTTCATTCCAAAGTGGTCTTGTCAACAACGCTTGCTCTGCTTTTGGGCGGTACGCTGCTTTTAAAGGCAACCGAGAATGTGACATGGATGGGTGCGTTTTTTCAGAGCGTATCTGCACGTACGGCAGGATTTTCTACCTATCCCATTGGCGAGTTTACCAATGCAGGCTTATTCACCTTGATCGTACTGATGTTTATTGGCGCCTCGCCTGGCTCTACGGGCGGTGGTATCAAGACAAGTACATTTTTTGTTTTGGTGCAGCATGTACGGAGCTTGTTTACCAAACGTCATATCGGCGCATTTCGTCGCAGTATCCCATTTGAAGTGTTCTCTAAGGCGTGCACCGTTACGCTGCTTTCCATGCTGTTGGTATGCGGCGGAACGTTTTTGCTCTGTGTGCTGGAGCCGGAATACAGTTTTGTGCAGCTTATGTTCGAAGAAGTATCCGCGTTTGGTACAGTGGGTCTTTCTACTGGAATCACGCCGGATCTCGGTGTGGCAAGCAAACTGGTGTTAATTTTCACGATGTTTGCCGGACGCGTCGGTGCGTTTACCTTGCTGACGCTCTGGATAGATCGTCCTTTGCCCAATATCCGTTATACGGAAGAATCTATCACAATTGGATAACACAAGGAGAAGTGTAAAATGAAAAAGAAAAATAATGCAAATTCCTACGGAATTATAGGGTTGGGGCGTTTTGGTATGGCGCTGGTGGAGTGCCTTGCATCAGCGGGAAAAGAAGTCATCGCTATCGATAAGGACGAGACGCGGGTACGAGAGGCCAGGCGCTTTACGGAAATGGCTTTGGTTGTTGATAATCTGGAACAAATGACCCTTGAAGAGGCCGGGATTCAGAACTGTGAAGTTGTTGCCATATGTATTGGAGAACAAATTGATGTCAGCATTCTTGCAACCATGACAGTATTGAAAATGGGCGTCGGACATGTCATAGCAAAGGCAACAAGCTTTATTCATGGCGAAGCGCTCAAACAACTGGGAGCATCGGTCGTATACCCTGAGAGAGATATGGCGATACGGCTTGGCAAAGGACTGCTGTATAATAGTTTTCTGGATTCTATCGCATTGAGCGGCAATGCTGAGGTGCGCCGTATCCAGGTGTCTCAAAAACTGATTGGCACGACCATTCAGGATATGAACATCCGCCGCCGTTATGGAGTAAACATTATCGCCGTTGAACATGACGGCCATACAGATGTGAATTTTGCGGCGGAATATTGCTTCCGTGAAGGTGATGTGATCAATGTCGTTGGACAGATTAAAAATTTGGAACATTTTGAGGAGGATATCCAATGAACCACGGCGAATAACGCGGCATTGGAAAAACTACTTTTCCATCGCTGTGAAAGGGTGTATTGTCGGCGGAACGATGTTGGTTCCGGGTGTCAGCGGCGGTTCAATGGCCATGATTCTTGGCATCTATAGTTCTCTTATTTCCGCCGTCAGCTCATTTCGTCAGAAAAAAGCA
Organism: Allofournierella massiliensis; assembly: GCF_964241245.1. NCBI lineage: Bacteria > Bacillati > Bacillota > Clostridia > Eubacteriales > Oscillospiraceae > Allofournierella > Allofournierella massiliensis. Next base: position 48,863 of record NZ_CAXSWZ010000004.1, on the reverse strand, counting down.
GGAACTTTTGCTTCCTGCTTGTGTTTTGTATTGGGGCAATGGTCGGAATGGCGTTGCTTTCAAATCCGATCTCTTATTTAATAACTACATATCCGAAACCGACGATGTATTTCTTTATAGGAGCAGTGATTGGGGGAATTCCCATGATAATCCGCGAATCAAAAATTCATGCGTTCTCATGGAGAGTCCCTGCGTATATTTCTCTTGGCGTACTGATTGTTGTCGGCATATCAGTATTTCCGTTCCGTTCGGAAAATATTGGACAATTAACTGGATTATCAGGATTTTTGAGTTTGTTCGCCGCAGGAGCAATTGCCGCAATCGCACTGCTTCTTCCCGGTGTCAGCGCATCTTATTTTCTGCTGTTGTTAGGGTTGTATGACGAAACAATAACGGCCATTCAAACATTTCAACTGTCTTTTCTGATTCCCATGTTGTTAGGAGGTATCGTTGGTATTATTTTAACAGCCAAGTTATTAGAAAAAGCAATGATGCGCTACCCGCGATTTACATATTTGGTCATCCTTGGCTTCATCCTTGGATCCGTCGCCAGTATTTTCCCTGGAATCCCCGCTTGGAGGGAGTTAATAGTATGTATCGCAGCCGGCTTAGGCGGCTTTTTCATAATCTATTTGCTTTCACATAATGGTGTTATCACAAAAGAGGAAAAATAAAAAGAACTTGACAAATCTCTTTTCAGCAGCAGAAATTAATAGATGCTCTATCGTTATGTCCCATGAGCCATCTACACCGTAAGGATTCGCATCGCATTTTCCGGGGATGTATGGAAAAAGGACAATCCCCATGTCGACCGAACCGGTATAAATGCTATTTTCCCGCACAAAGTATACAAATAAAGGCTCTACTCCCGTTTTAGTGGATAGGAGTATTTAGAAAGGGTTAGGGACAGCGAGTTGGAGTTTACCAGCAACGAGGTAAATCATCGAGGCAAAGCCCTCATAGGTATTAAAGCCACGGGCTTTCCGTTTGGCTGCCTGTATCATGGAGTTAATACCCTCACAGACAGCGTTGGTAATGCGGTGGTAGAAGTAGGCCAGTATCTTCTCCTTGTGGTTGCGTAGTGTGGTGGCAGCGTCTTTCATTGGCTGCAACCGGCAACGGCGCATCCAGGAATAGAGAGAGTCAAAGGCGTTCCTTGCTTCCTCCACCGTATAGCAAGCGTAGAAGTCATCCAGGGCAGCAACAATGCTGTATGCCTTCCAGTAATATATACAGATAATTATCTCTTTCAAAAAAGGCGGAGGGGCCCCTTCCGCCTTTTTGCTTATTTATGAATATGCTTTTTAATGGTCTTTACAATTTCTACTTGTAGAATTGACATAAGGGACATCCCAATGACGATTAGCCACTGTGTGCCATCCAACAAGGTCAACCGGAACGCATTTTGCAGCGCAGGAACAAGCAGAATGCACGCCATCAGAAGAGCAGATACCACGAAGGAAACGATCAACCAAGGATTGATCCCTTCTGCCCGCACCCAGATAGGCTCCGTATTGGAGCGCTGATTAAAAGCGCGAAGCATCTGCGAGAAGGCCAGTACACAGAACGCCATTGTCTGACCGGTCACATGCCCGCCCATGCTTGCGCCGATCCAGTAAGCGCAGGTGGTCATGGCCGCCACAAAGATGCCTTGTATAATAACACGGCGTACCAGATCTTTTTCAAACAGAGTGCCCGATTTTACTGGCTTATGCTTCATAATGTTCTTGCTGGCCGGATCAACACCCAGTGCAAGGGCAGGCAAGGTAGCCGTGGCAAGGTTTACCCATATTTAGCCTCGGATGTTCCTATCCGTTTTAGCACCTTGAAAAAGCGTTTCCCTTCTGCTCATATTGAGCGCACTATTGGCACATCCCAAGAGAATCGTGATTACATTAAAAAAGAAGGAAAGTGGGAAAATGATCCAAAGAAAGACACTTCTATTCCTGATACCTTTTTTGAGTGGGGTGAGATGCCAAAAGAAAGGCAGGGGGAACGAAGTGACTTGGCGCTGCTTTACGACTATGTGAAAGACGGTCTTTCCAACTATGAGATTCTGGAACGCTGTCCCATGTTTATGACCCGGCTAACCGATATAGACCGTGCTCGTGCAACTATTCACAGAGAACAATATAAGAATACCTTCCGTCATCTCCAAATTACTTATATATCAGGAGCCACTGGCACAGGAAAAACACGAACCGTCATGGAGGAAAACGGATATGAAGCTGTATACCGGGTGACAGACTATGAACACCCATTTGATTCCTATGCAGGTCAAGAAGTTCTTGTACTAGATGAGTTCCGAAGCCAGCTAAAAATCTCTGAGCTGCTAAATCTCTTAGATGGCTATCCATTTGATCTACGGTGCCGCTATGCAAACAAGGTGGCCTGTTTCACTACTGTTTATATTATAAGCAATATTCCTCTGTACGAGCAATACCCTAATGTTCAAGCAAGCGACAAAGAAACCTGGAACGCATTATTACGCAGAATCCACACAATTAAGGACTATCATAAAGATGGTAGCATACATGAGTATACGATGGAAGAATACCTGAATAGCTTTGTAGCCCTTGATCCTGTTCGTTATCCCCATCCGTTCGCGACCCTTCATAATAGAGAACCTCGTCTCAGTTCATCTGAACGAACTGATTTAGTCCAGGCATTTTAAGGAGTGTATTATATATGTTTGAAAGCTATCCGGAGATTTTGACCACCAAAGATTTGCAGCAGATTTTCCCGAAGAACAAGGGGGCTATTTATGACCTGCTTAAAACCGGGCAGATTCCAAGCTTCAAAATCGGGCGAGAATACATGATCCCAAAAGCCGATTTATTGGACTTCATTAACCGTCAGATGAAAAAGTAATAGCATGTTCATTATTGGGGTGTTATACTTTATTTGTACCTGTTTCTTTTGCAAGCAGACTTGCCGCAGTGATTGGAAAGGATGCTGTATATGACAGGCAGATTGCAGAAGAAAAATGATTATTATTATGTGGTACTTCAACTGAGAGACACAGACGGAAACCGCAAACAAAAATGGATTGCCACGGGATTGCCGGTAAAAGGAAACAAGGCAAGGGCCACCGAAGAGATGCGAAAGATTCTAAACGAGTATGAGAGGGCCAATCTTTTATTTAGCCCAAACGAACCGTTTGTAGATGTTTTGGAGCGGTGGCTGGAGCACGCCAAACTTCATTTGGAGATTAACACCTATTCCAACTATGAAATTATTTTCCGTGCCCACCTTCAACCCTATTTCCTGGAACACCCCGTAGAGCTGAGAAAGATTCAGACCGCCCATATTCAGGCATATTGTAATTATAAGCTGCAAACCCTCAGCCCTGTTACCGTCAAAAAGCATCTGAGCAATATCTCATGCGCTTTAGAAGAGGCCCGAAAGAATCACATTATACCCTATAACCCCGCCCATGATGTGATCCTTCGGGGGAGCAAGAAGTTTATCCCGAACTTCTACGATGAACAGCAGATTGCCCAGCTCTTTCAGGCAGCACGGAAAAGCAAAATTGAAACTGAGATTATTTTAGCCTGTACCTATGGACTGAGAAGAAGCGAGGTTGCCGGGCTTACATGGTCACAGGTCGATTTTGAAAAGGAAACCATACTCATTTCCAAAACTGCCGTTATCAGCAAAGGCGGCACCGTCTACAAAGAGCGCACCAAAACAAAGAAAAGCTGCCGTGTGCTTCCTATGAGTTCAGAGATTAAGCAATACTTGCAGAACCTCTATAATAGGCAGCAACAGCAGCAGCAAAGTTTAGGCGCTCATTATCACCCATCCGACTTTGTATGCCGACAGGCAGATGGAAGAGTTTTCTCCGTTGAAGCAATCAGCAGCAATTTCAAAAAACTTTTGGCAGACAACGATCTTCCCCCGATTCGGTTTCACGATCTCAGGCACTCAGCAGCCACCAAACTTCTGGCAGATGGTTATAATATGAAGTGCGTCTCTGAGTTTCTGGGGCACTGTGATATTCACACAACCATGAACATCTACGCACATGTGAGCAATCAAACCAAAAAAGAAATGGCTGGCAGCATGGGGGGATTATTAAACAGTCTGAATGATCCACCGCCTCAAACACCGGTAGAAGCTCCGGTAGAAAAGATTATCTACTTCCCAGCTTCCCGCGCAATATAAGGAATCAGGGTAGAAGATGGTAGAAAAGCGGTAGAAAAAACCTTCACATCAGGGGAATTCCATAATAGGAATATATAGCAAAACCCCTGTAAACCGTTGAGTTTACAGGGGTTTCAACTGGTGCGGATGAAGGGACTTGAACCCCCACGGTATCGCTACCACTAGAACCTGAATCTAGCGCGTCTGCCAATTCCGCCACATCCGCATATTTTTTTCGCTTTGGCTGTTCACCTCAGCGACATGTTTTATTATAGCACGGATTCAGAGAATGTCAACACCTGTTTTCGAATTTTTTGAAAATATTTTTCCAAATGGTTTTGCAGCCTTTGGAATTGACATTCCCTTTTCGTATGCGTATAATATATAAAATGTTAGGACAAAGGCGTCCATCCCAAGGCGGTAGTATCCGCTTTCACGGGATGGGCGCTTTTTCTTTTTTGTTATAACAGACACAATCTTCAAGGGGGATATTGGGAGTATGGCAAGCAAGCATATTTTTGTGACCGGCGGTGTGGTTTCCGGCCTGGGCAAGGGCATCAGCGCGGCCAGTCTGGGCCGGCTGCTCAAGCAGCGTGGTTTGAAGGTGGCAGCCCAGAAGCTGGACCCTTATGTAAATGTGGACCCGGGTACCATGAGCCCTTACCAGCACGGTGAGGTATTCGTGACCGAGGACGGTGTGGAAACCGACCTGGACTTGGGCCACTACGAGCGCTTCATCGACGAGGATCTGAACAAGCTCTCCAACCTGACCAGCGGCCGGGTCTACTGGAATGTACTGCACAAGGAGCGGGCTGGTGAATATCTGGGCCACACGGTGCAGATCATTCCTCACGTAACCAACGAGATCAAGGAATTTGTTTACGGCCTGGGCGAATACACCAAGGCAGATGTGGTCATCACCGAGATCGGCGGTACCATCGGCGACATCGAGAGCCAGCCGTTTCTGGAAGCCATCCGGCAGATCAGCCGGGAGGTCGGCCGGGAAAACTGCCTGTTTTTGCATGTGGTGCTGGTTCCCTACCTGAAATGCTCCGGCGAGCATAAGACCAAACCCGCCCAGCATTCGGTACATGAGCTGCAGAGTATGGGCATTATGCCGGACGTGATCATCGCCCGCTGTGACGAACCCCTGGAGGACGGTATCCTGCAGAAGATCGCTGCATTCTGCAACGTGGAGCAGGACTGTGTAATCGAAAACCGTACCCTTCCCAGCCTGTACGATGTGCCCCTGATGCTGCACGGTGCACGGCTGGATGAGCTGGTCTGCCGTCGCTTCGGCTTTACCGCGCCGGAGCCGGATCTGACCGAGTGGCGGCAGATGTGCACCCGCATCAACGAGCTGAACCGCTCGGTGACCATTGCCATGGTGGGCAAGTATGTGGAGCTGCATGATGCTTACCTCTCGGTTGTGGAGGCGCTACGCCACGGCGGTTACGAGAACAGCGCGGCTGTGAGCATTCGCTGGGTGGATGCGGAGCAGCTGAGTGAAGCCAATCTGAACGAGCAGCTGGCCGGTGTGGACGGCATTCTGGTGCCCGGCGGCTTTGGTCAGCGCGGCATTGAGGGCATGATTCTGGCTGCTCGCTATGCACGGGAGCATTCTCTGCCCTACCTGGGCATCTGCCTGGGCATGCAGATCGCGGTGATCGAAGCGGCCCGGAATATGGCTGGTCTGCCCCGGGCCAACAGCCGGGAATTCACCCCGGAAAATGACCAGTGCGTAATCGACCTGATGCCGGATCAGACCGGCGAGCTGCCCAAGGGCGGCACCATGCGTCTGGGCGCATATCCCTGCGCTTTGGCAGAGGGTAGCCGGATGCGTGACATTTACAGCGGGGCTGAGCTGATTCACGAGCGCCATCGCCATCGTTACGAGGTGAGCAACGCCTTCCGTTCGATGCTGGAGGAAGCAGGCGTGCGCTTCACCGGCACCTCTCCGGATGGCCGCCTGGTGGAGGCCATGGAGCTTCCGGAGCATCCCTTCTTTGTTGCGGTGCAGTATCATCCCGAATTCAAGAGCCGCCCCAACCATGCACACCCGCTGTTCCGTGAGCTGATTCGTGCCTGCCTGAAGGGCTGAGCACTTTCTCACCATTTCAACAAAAGCGTGCCTTCCGTCCGCATTGTGCAGATGGAAGGCACGTTTTCCTTTTTATAGCTACCGGGTACATCTCCGCGTTACCGCAGGATCATCGCCAAAACGGCGATTCCCATGATTACAGCGATAAATGCGCTGAAGCCACAGCAGATACGCACACCATACTTTATCGTTTTTTCGCAAAAATCTTTTGCTTTCTCCACATCCGAAAACATGGATGCGATCTTTTCCTCCGTGCCATTTCTGTCTCTCACATCCTGAACATCGATATTCCGGACCAGTTCGTCCAGCGACATTCCAAAATAATCACTCAGCAGAACCAGCCGCTGAAAATCCGGGTAGGATTGGCCGGTATCACATACTTAAAGATATTGGTGTCATTCAATCAATTTTGCCGATGAAGCGGTAGAAGATTTCTACCTCCTGTTCCCGGCTTCCGTCTTCGTTCTTGACCGCCTCATGGACAAGGATTTTTTCAATCAGCGTGTTCAAGAGTTCAGCGGTGAGTTCCGTGGGATTGACGCACTCTTTCATCAAGGCAATCCATTTTTCTGCGTCTGCGGCACTCTGGCTTTCAGCGGCAATAGCAGATTGAAGCTGTTCAATCTTTTCTTCCAGTTCCGCCTGTTCGCTTTGGTACTTCCCGGACAGCATATTGAAGTTGTATTCTGTGATACGCCCCGCCGCCCAGTCCTCATACATCCGGGCAAACAGGGTATCGACCTCGGCTTTCCGCTTCTCCGCTTTTTTCAGTTCAGCAGCCTGTTTTTTTCTTGCGGCGGCCTGTCCTTTGTCATTGGCGTTCAGCAGCCGTTTCAAAAGCTGTTCTTCATCGTGCTGTACCAGCGCCGACCAGTATTGCAGACGGGAGAGGACATAGGCGTAAAGCACATCATAGCGGATGTAGTGCATGGAGCATTGGCGTGTGCCTTGCCCGTTCTTGCTACAATGGTAGTAGCCATAGGGCTTGCTGTTCTGTCTGTTCTCCCCGTAGGCCAGCGACCAGCCGCAGTCCGCACACTTTATCAGCCCCGCAAAAATCTGTGTCGTGCCATTCTTGCGCTCCCTCCGGCGGCTTGCGATCTGCTCCTGTACCTGCCGGAAAACCTGTTCGCTGATAATCGGCTCCTGCGTGTTCTCCACCCGCACCCATTCGCTTTGGGGCTTGCGTATCCTCCGCTTGTTCTTAAAGGAAATATTGGTCTCCCGGTAGTGGATGGTATGGCCGATGTAGGTTTCATCTTTCATAATGCTTTTGACCTGCGCTATCGTCCATGCGTAGCCTTTTTCCTCTGGTGCGCCAGCATAGATATTGGCGAAAGTCCCGTCACGCTGGAAGTTGATAAATCCCGGCGTCGGTACTTTTTCCGCAATCAATATCCTTGTAATGCTGGCCGCCCCTTTGCCGTGAATAGCAAGGTCAAAAATCTTCTCCACGATCCAGCGGGTTTCCTCGTCGATTATCAGCTTGTTCTTGATTTCCGGGTGCTTCTTGTACCCGAGGGGAGCATAGGCGCTGATACGCTGTCCGGCGGCAAACTTTGCCTTGAAAGCAGTTTTTACCTTGCGGCTGGTGTCCTTTGCGAACCATTCGTTGAACAGGTTTTTGAATGGCACAAAATCGGACAGTCCCTTTTCTGTGTCCTCATTCTCCGCAACGGCGATGTACCGCACCCGTTTTTCCGGGAACAGAAATTCCAGATAGTAGTCCATCATCACATGCTCCCGCCCGAAACGGGACAGGTCTTTGGTGACAATGCAGTTTACTTTTCCGGCTTCCACATCGTCCATCATGCGCTGGAAACTCGGACGCTCGAAGTTTGTCCCACTCCACCCATCGTCCACATATTCTCCGACCACATGAAGCCCCTGCTCCCTTGCGTACTGTTGCAGGATTGTCCGCTGCGTTTCAATGCTTACGCTGTCACCATAGCTTTCATCGTCACGGCTTAACCGCATATAAAGAGCCGTGTTGTAAATGGTAGTATTGTAAGGTTGTTTCACCGTAAAAATCCTCCTTCTAAAGAAACAACCCACGCTTACAATACTTTTGCTCTATGGCAATTATATCATAAGCGTGGGCGTGTATCAACGATGGGTCACGAAGAAGCTGCCCTTGCCGCCGTGTGCCGGACGACATCCACAATCAGATCGCCAATCGGACGACCGCCAGCGGCAAAATGTTCGGAGATTTTGATACGGTTTTTCCCACATACAAAATACTGTGTGCCGTTCTCGTCAGTAATGACCTGCCCGGTGTGTATTGTATCAATAATGTCGCTTTCGCTTTTTACCATCCAGTGTCCTCCGTATGATTATTTTTCATCATGCAGCTTGAATTTCTGTTCATAGCGTTTACCTCCCTCTTGTTCGCTGCTGCCGTTTCAGCTCCGCCAGCACTTCCGGCGGGATACGGCCAACCAGCCTTTGCATATTTTCCAGTTCGCTTTCCAGCTTTGCCCGTTCCATGCGGTCTTTCATCTTGCCGCTTTCACTGGCCTTTGCCCTTGATTCCAGCTTTTGATTTTCTTCCAAAAGGTCTTTGATCGTGACCTTGTATTTTTTCAGCTGCCCGGAGAAGTTCTCCATCTGCGGAAACCATTTTTTCAGCATGGAGAGGGCTTCTTCTTTTTTCTTTCCGGCGTTCAGCGGGTTTATGCCGTCAAGGGCGGCTTCAATGGCTCTGGCCTGTTTGGAGAGGGAAACCGCCTGTTTGAACAGCCGGGTGGGAATGTGCTTCCGGCCTGTCTTGCTGGCGCTCTCCCCACGCTCCAAATCCGGGTATTTTTCCACCATGTAAGCGTGAAAATCGTCCTGCCACTTCGTCAGGTTTGCCCGGTTGCCAATGATTTCTTTGGCGCACAGGCGGTTGTCCTTTGTCAGCGGCACAAAGGTCAAATGCAGGTGGGGCGTTTTCTCGTCCATGTGTACCACCGCCGACACGATATTTTCCCGGCCTACCCGGTCAATGAGGAAATCCGCCGCCCGCTGGAAAAATGTCTGTATTTCCTTTGGGGATTTCCCCTTGAAAAACTCCGGGCTGGCAGTTATCAGGGTATCGACAAACCGGGTGCTGTCTTTTCTCGTCCGGCACCCGGCCTGCTCGATACGGCTCTGAATGAAGTGGTAATAGCGTCCCTCCGGCTTGACGATATGGAAGTTGTACTTGCTTTTGGCTGTGTCAATGTCGGGGTTGCTGGCGTACTGTTCTTTCTGGCGTTCGTGATGGGCTTCCAGCGGCCTTGCCGGGTTGCCCTTGTGCTTCTCAAAACGCAAGATTGCGTGTTGTGCCATGAAACTCCTTTCCCCATTCCTTTCCCATCCGGGGTTTTCCACAGGGAAAATCCCGCCGGAAATAGCTCGGATAAGATTGGAATGGATAGAATCTAAATCAATCTTTTAATCTTTGTATTTCTATATACCGTCCGGTTTCCGTACTTCTCACGGGTGATTTCCGTACTTCATGGGTACGGTTTTCAGCCCTCCGGCGTACCATAACCGGATTTCTTGAAGTCGGTGTTTGGAACCGCTTCATAGGATTTTGGGTAAATGCGATTGGGTTTTCCACAGCCCTGCTTCTGGATCTCTATCAGCCCGGCGTATTGCAGTTCCCGCAGGGTATTCACCGCCTTTTGCCGCCCACAGCGGAGCAGGTCAACCACCTCGCAAATGGGATAATACAGATAAATCCGCCCATACTCGTCCGCCCACCCATTTTCCCGGGATAACTCCGTCCGGCGCAGGATAAAGGCATACAGCAGCTTTGTCTCATTGGACAGGGGCTTGAATGTAGGTGCTTCAAAGAGGAAATTGGGGAGCCGGGTGAAGCTGAACGCCTGTTCCGGCTGATGAATGTAAATCGTGTTTGTCATAGCGTGTTTTGTGGACGGTTAGAAGCCTGTTTTCCGGGGTGGGCGATAATTTATACCACCCGCCCCGGTTTGGGGCTTGCGAAGCCTGATAAATCAAGGCTTTTTTCGCTCCTAACTGTCCACACAAGACCTCCTTTTCCGTTCACTTTCTGTTTTCTGCCGCCTGTGAACTCTGGCGGCACAGCCGGGGCAGTATTTAGCCCGGTTGGATTTGGGGACGAACACGCCGCCGCAGACTGCACAGCGTTTCAAGTCCTTATCCCGGAAAATCTCTGCTTCCAACGCCCCGTCCAGCGGCAAGACTGCCCAGCGGAACCACTTGCAGCAGACCGAGAAAGAAACCGTCTGCGGGCAGGTGCAGGTGTCCCCATCGTCAAGGGCAATGCAGTTGCCGTCCTCACAGCAACAGCACTCCCGGCGTATCAGGGCGCTTGCCCGTTTCCGCTGCGCCGGGGTCATGCGGTAAAGGGAACCGTCCGGCCTGCATTCCAGCGGCGGCAAGTCTTTGTAGGGATTATTTTTCATGCGTTCCCTCCGTTTTGCTTTCCGCTGCCGTTCTCCCCGAAAAGGCTTCCTGCCCCATTCCTGCGGCGTGTTCCGGCGTTGGCACGCTCCCCATAACTTCGGGACAACTTGTCCCAAAGTGACCTCTGGACAAAGTGTCCAGAAGTCGGCTCCTTGCGGTGCTTCCCCAGCCGGGGGTATTCCTTTTCGGACGGTCATTCGGTTTTCAAGGTGCTGTCCATCGATGAACTAACCTAAGTCTACACCGAAATGACCGCCCGTCCCGTATATCCGAAAGGTGGGAAATCTGCCTGAAAATCCCCCCATTTCCACGCTCTCGGAATTGTGGTAGAATGGAAGAAACTGAACAGTAAATTTGAAGTTGTGGAGGTAACACATAGATGGATCAAGGTAGAATTATTGTAATCACAGGTTCGCCGGGGACGGGGAAAACTACAACGGCATCTACTGTTGCAAAAGAATCGGATTTGGAAAAATCTGTGCATATGCACACAGATGACTTTTATCATTATTTGAGTAAAGGGGCAATACCACCATATTTGCCAGAATCAAATGAGCAAAATTTGATTGTCATTGAAGCATTTTTAGAAGCCGCGAAGCGATATGCTCGTGGTGGATATGATGTAATTGTAGATGGTATTGTAGGACCGTGGTTTTTAGAGCCGTGGCTCAACATTGTTCAAGAGCATTATGAAGTACACTATATCGTTTTAAGAGCAAGTAAAGAAGAAACTATGAAGAGAGCTATCAAACGCTCAAAGTTAGACAGAGAAACAAATATTGAATTAGTTGAAACGATGTGGGAACAATTTTCCAATTTAGGAATCTATGAATCAAATGTTATTGATACAACTACGCACTCAGTCAAAGATACTGTATCAGCAGTAAAAGAAAAAATTGTAAGGGGTACTGCTTTACTGCTTTAGGCAATTCCAGTTTGTCGAGCAGACAAGGAGGGAGAACATGGAACTATCCATACAAGAACGCCTGAAAGACCTGCGTGTGGAGCGTGGCCTGACGCTGGAGCAGCTTGCGGAAGAAACCCATCTCTCCAAGTCTGCGTTAGGCAGCTATGAGGGGGACAAGTTCAAGGACATCAGCCACTATGCCCTTATCCAGCTGGCAAAGTTTTACGAAGTGTCCGTTGATTATCTGCTGTGCCGTTCTGAAACAAAAAATCACCCAAACGCCGATCTTGCAGACCTGCGTTTGAGTGATGATATGATTGAATTTTTGAAAAGCAGGCTGGTGGATAATGCCCTCCTGTGTGAACTGGCGACGCACCCGGATTTTCCCCGGCTCATGGCTGACCTTGAAATCTATGTAAACGGCATAGCGGCAAAGCAGGTACAGGGGGCAAACGCCATTGTGGACGCTGTGAGTGCAACGATTATGAAACAACACAATCCCGGCTTGACTGACCCGCAGCTGCGACAGCTTATCGCCGCCCACATTGACGACGACAGCTTTTGCCGCTATGTGATACAGCAGGACATAAACAAGATAGCCCTTGACCTGCGGGAAGCCCACAAGGACGATTTTTTCAGTGTCCCGGAGGACAATCCTCTGGAAGATTTCTTGCAGACCGCCGAAGAAGCCGCCAGCCCAAACAGCGACCCGGAACAGGCTGCGATGGCCTTTATCTGCAAGCGGCTCAAACTGAACTATGGGAAGCTGTCGGAGGAGGAAAAGAAATGGCTGAAAAGGATTGCACAGAAGTCGGACTTGCTGAAAAATCCAAACCCGCAGCGGGGAAGAAAATGAGAAATTAGATATGCAAAAAGGAAAAATGAGATTCATTGAAGTAGAAACCAAAAACAGGACGGCGGATTTCATAAATCGGCTGCTGACGGTATGGGAAAGTTCTGTAAGAGCGACACACCTGTTTCTGTCGGACAGTGAAATCAAAAAGATAAAAGAATATGTACCGCAGGCGCTCGCTGGAATTGCGCATTTGATGATTGCAGAAAATGATAGGGGCTGCCCCGGGGCTTTTATGGGGATCAAGGACGGCACCTTGGAAATGCTGTTCATTTCCCCGGAAGAAAGAGGAAAGGGGCTCGGAAAGCGCCTGCTCCAATATGGGATTAAAACCTATGCCGTAGAGCGGGTGGCTGTGAATGAGCAAAACCCACAGGCCAAGGGCTTTTATGAACACATGGGCTTTCAGGTTTATAAAAGGACAGACCTTGACGAACAGGGCAATCCTTATCCGCTTTTATACATGAGCCTTAACATCTAAATCGGATTTTACGAAATCTCATATCTCGCAGAGAAGCAAAAACAGAAAGTACCCTGCCTTATACTCATTATCATCATTGCCCTTTTCCTTGACTTGCTTGTGTCTTTGTGATACACTAACATACATAAAATTAGAGGTGAGGTGGAAAGATGATTAACTTTTCTTGCAAATAAATTGGAATATACAGTGATACTGTGTTTTACAGTACCATTGTACCCATTGCAAGAAAGTTAAAAGTCTATTCACTCGATATATCGTAGGCGTATCACTCTTGATAGGGGTGGTACTATTATGCTGTGACGAGCTGCAAGAATTGACTTTCTTGCAGCTCTTATTTTATGTTCTTTATCCCCGGAATAAAGGAGGAATGCGATATGTCGATGATCCGAGTCGAGAACCTTACCTTTGCCTATCCATCCAGCTATGATAACATTTTTGAAAATGTCAATTTTCAAATTGATATAGATTGGAAACTTGGGTTCATTGGTAGAAATGGCAGAGGTAAAACAACTTTTCTAAATCTTCTGCTTGGAAAGTACGAATACCATGGAAAAATACAAGCCTCTGTGCAATTTGATTACTTTCCATACCCTGTTAGCAATAAAAACAGATTAACTGCGGACATTCTCTCGGAAGTCTGCCCGCTGGCGGAAGAATGGGAGCTGTTGAGAGAACTATCCTATCTGGAAGTCCGTGATGATGTGCTTTGGAGACCATTTTTTACGCTTTCTAATGGGGAGCAGACCAAGGTGCTGCTTGCCACCCTCTTTCTGAATGATGGACACTTTTTACTGATTGATGAACCGACAAACCATTTGGATATGGAAGCCAGAGAAACCGTTTCAGCATACCTGAAACGGAAAAAGGGATTCATTTTAGTCTCTCATGATCGCTGTTTTTTAGATGGCTGTGTTGACCATATCCTGTCGATCAATCGGTCAAACATCGAAGTGCAAAGCGGAAATTTTTCTACTTGGTTTACCAACTTCCAGCGTCAACAAGAATTTGAACTCGCTCAAAATGTGAAGCTGAAAAAAAGCATTGATAATATGCAAAAGGCAGCTAAAAGAACTTCTGTCTGGTCAGACCGAATTGAAGCGTCAAAATATGGGAACGGCCCGGTTGATCGAGGGTATATTGGTCACAAATCTGCCAAAATGATGAAACGCTCAAAGGCTATCGAAGTGCGGCAGCAACGTGCAATCGAGGAAAAGTCCGGCCTTCTCAAAAATTTGGAAACCGTAGAAGATTTGAAAATCGCTCCGCTTCTCTATTTTTCAGATACCTTAGTGACTTTCTCTGATGTTGTACCGATTTTTGACGGCAAAAATGTCTGCCAGCCAATCTCGTTTACAGTAAAACAGGGAGAACGCATTGCCCTTTATGGAAAAAATGGTTCTGGGAAAACGAGCCTTCTAAAGCTACTGGTTGGGCAACAAATAGAACATCGTGGGACAGTTGCAATAGGTTCTGGCATGATATTGTCCTATGTACCTCAAGATACTTCTATGCTGAACGGTTCGTTATCAGAGTTTGCGGAAGCCAATCGTGTTGATGAAAGTTTATTTAAGGCAATCTTACGGAAAATGGATTTTTCACGAATACAGTTTGAAAAGAAAATGGAAGATTTTTCGGCGGGACAAAAGAAAAAAGTGTTGATAGCAAAAAGCCTTTGTGAACAAGCGCATCTGTATGTGTGGGATGAACCTCTTAACTATATTGACATCTATTCTCGAATGCAAATTGAAAATCTGATTAGAGAATTTTCTCCTACCATGATCTTCGTAGAACATGATCTTGCTTTTAGAAATAACATGGCGACCAAAAGCATTCGTCTGGCTACCGAATAGCAAAGCCAGCCGAGCCAGTCAACGGTCAAGATGAACGGCGCATTTCATGCGCCGCCGTTGACAGCCCCGCCCGTCTTTGCAAAAGGTAATCAAGGCGGGAAAGCCACAAAATGGCTTCCCGCCCATTTCAATTTTGCAAGGGAGAACGCTCCCAAATTAAAAAAAGTGCGGCCAAGCACTTTGAGGGATTGGCCGCCTTGTCTGCCCGTTCAGCGGGACGGAGGGCGGCGGTCAAGGCCGGGTATAAAACCGTTCATTTCAGCCTTGACGGTTGCCCGCTGTCCTGCTACTTTTCCGGGAGTGTGGCCACAGCTTCGGGACATTTTGTCCACAAGTCGGAGCGTAGGACGAGGGACGGGGCTTTCATATACCTGCCGCCGTTCTCTGAAACCAGCCCGATTTTTTGTTCATTCCCATTCACAAAAATTCAGCCTGTTTTCCTGCCGGAGCAAACGGGGCGCAAAAAGCACCGCACCCCGTTTCCCCCGTCAGCCACGCCAGCAGGTATAACACACTACACTTTGCTTCGCAAAGTCGTGTGCCAAATGGGGGCTTTGCCCCCTTTGGAAACCCCCACAAGAAAAGGCGGTACGCTACCCCTCCACGGGGCGCATACCGCCTTTTCTTGTTATCCAGCCCTCCGGCTGTATCGGTTGAGCAAAAGTCAGCATGGGATTGGTGTGATATCTTTAATTATGTGAAACTCCTGCTTCCCATTTTGAAACCGTCTGCCGGGATACCTGCAGCTCCATTCCCAGCTGCTCCTGAGACAATCCCTGCCGTTTACGCAGTTCCACAAGTTTTTCATTAAATTTCATGGATGAACCTCCTGTTTTGGGCATAGTCCAAGTATAGGCCGGAAGCCGAAACACCGCAAGCAACCGTTGTTGGCAATCTGTCAACCACACATAACCTACCGATGTTTGACGAAAAACACCCCGTTTGCTGAATCGTATTTTCTGCGATTCCCGCAAACAGGGTGTTTTTGTTTCATTCCATGGCTACATGGGCGCGTACAGGGCTTTGTACTGATTTTCCGGGTTGGGCTCCAGCACCCAAAAGGGGCTGGCCAGCAAAGGTTCCAACTCTTCTCCAAAAGCGGTGCAGAACTGCTCCAGCAAAGGACGGATGGCCTCTTTATCCGCCTGCTGTGCCCGGCGGCAGAGGATTTTTTCAGTCAGATCCCGGGGCGGTATCGTGCTTCTCAGATAAATCCGGCCGCCGTACATGCCCCGGCCGCAGAAGCCGCCCACCACCGGCTGGCCCTCCAGTGCGCCCAGGCCCAGCACCACGATCACGCCGCCTGCCTGGTACTCGCCCAGAAAGCTGCCCGCCGTGCCGCCGATCACGATGCTGGCGCAGGAGTCACCGAACGCCTTCATATGAACGCCTGCCCGGTAACCCACATCGCCCCGGATCATCAGTGTGCCACCACGCATGGCATAGCCCGCGGCGTCGCCTGCGCGGCCCTCCACCCAGATGGTGCCCGCATTCATGGTATCACCCACCGCGTCCTGCGCGTTGCCGTGAACCCGGATGCTGCCGCCATCCAGATAGGCTCCCAGCGCATTGCCCGGTGTCCCCCAGATTTCCAGATCGCGGCCCTGCATGCCGCTGGCGATGTATCGCTGGCCGCAGCAATTGTGAATTTGAACATGGGGATCGGTACAGGAGCGCAGGCAGCGGCCCAGCTCCTCATACTCCATTCCCGTGGCATCTATTTTCATCTATGGTTCTCCCCTCTCTCATTCCCCGGCGTGCTTCACGCCCAGGATATCCAGCTCCTTCTGGGTGAGTCCAATGCCCCGCAGCGCCAGCCGGTTGCCGCACAGCGCCTCGATGGAATTGATTCCCATACCGCCCATCATCTCGCGAATCTCACGAGTCCAGGCGTTCACCAGGTTCACCAGACGCTGCGCTCCCTCATCTGGGTCCAGACGAGCAGCCAGGTCCGGGCGCTGGGTGGCAATGCCCCAATTGCACAGGCCGGTATGACAGGAGGCACACAGATGACAGCCCAGCGCACACAGCGCCGCTGTGCCGATGGACACCGCGTCCGCGCCAAGAGCAATGGCCTTGACCACATCTGCCGAGTTACGGATGGAGCCGGAGGCAATCACCGAGATGCGGCGGCGGATCTGCTCCTGGCGCAGCCGCTCATCCACAGCGGCCAGGGCCAGTTCGATGGGAATGCCCACATTATCCCGGATACGGGCGGGGGCTGCGCCGGTGCCGCCCCGAAAACCGTCGATGGCGATGGCATCCGCGCCGCTGCGGGCAATGCCCGAGGCGATAGCTGCGATATTATGCACCGCCGCCACCTTCACGATCACCGGCTTGGTGTAGCCGGTGGCTTCCTTCAGCGAGGCCACCAGCTGGCGCAGGTCCTCAATGGAATAGATATCGTGATGGGGTGCGGGGCTGATGGCATCCATGCCCTCCGGCACCATGCGGGTGCGGGCCACATCGCCCACAATTTTGGCGCCGGTCAGATGTCCGCCGATGCCGGGCTTTGCGCCCTGGCCGATCTTGATCTCAATGGCTGCGCCTGCCATCAGGTATTCCCGGTGCACGCCGAACCGGCCGGAGGCAACCTGCACGATGGTATTGGCTCCATATGGATACAGATCCCGATGCAGGCCGCCCTCACCGGTATTGTAATAGGTGCCCAGCGCTTGGGCCGCCCGGCTGAGGGCCGCATGCACATTGTAGCTGATTGCTCCGTAACTCATGGCCGCAAACAGGATGGGGGTCTTCAATTCCAGATGCGGCGGCAGGGCGGTATCCAACTTGCCGTCCGGCCCACGGCGGACCTTATCTGGGCGACGGCCCAGATAGACCTCGGTTTCCATGGGTTCCCGCAGGGGGTCGATGGGCGGGTTGGTCACCTGCGAAGCGTTCAGCAGCAGCTTGTCCCAATAGCAGGGCACCTCTTTCTGCGAACTGCCCATACTGGACAGAAGCACACCGCCGGTGGCTGCCTGCCGGTAGATCTCCTGCCGGGCATCCTGGGTCCAGCCCGCATGGGGCCGGAAGGTATTTTCCGCCGGGCGGATCTGCAGCGCCCCGGTGGGGCAGCAGGCCACGCAGCGCTGGCAATCCACGCACAGGGCAGCGTTTGCCCGCATCTTCCCGGTTTTTTCATCCTTTTTATGCACACCAAAGGCGCATTGCTGCTCACAGATGCGGCAGTTCACGCACAGCTCCCGATCCCGAAGGACCGCAAAGCGGGGTGTATCCCATTGTATCTTCATTATTTCCGTTCCTCCTCCTTCAGCCGCACGATCACCGGTTCGCCGCCATTTGGCGCCCAGATGCGGTCCAGCTCCGGTTCAACCGCCCGGATGGCGGCCTCTTCACTGGCAAAGTATACCCGGTCGCCCCGCTCGGCCACCACCAGACTGCGCAGCTTGAGCCGGTCATTCAGGGCCATCATGCCGCCCTCGAAGCCCACCAGAATAGAGAACGGGCCGGTGATCAGCAGATCACTGTACATCTGGCGCAGGAAACGGCGCTGCTTCTGCTCCGGCTGGGGCATGGCGGCCAGCTCACTCCAGAAGGGGGCAGCCACCACCTGTGCAACCTCCTCCAATGTGAGGCCCTGATGGCGCAGCAGATAATCTAATGTATAGGTAATGACCTCGGTGTCGGTGAGCAAATTGCAGCGATAGCCGTACATCTCCACCGCACGACGGTTTGCATCGTAGGAAGAAATCTCACCATTGTGGACCACCGACAAATCCAGCAGTGCAAAGGGGTGCGCACCGCCCCACCAGCCCGGTGTATTGGTGGGATACCGGCCATGAGCGGTCCAGGAATAGCCCTCGTATTCCTCCAGACGGTAAAAATCCGCCACATCCTCCGGGTAGCCCACCGCCTTGAACACACCCATATTCTTGCCGCAGGAAAACACATAGCAGCCCTTGAGCTGGTCGTTGATGCGAATCACACAGCGGGCGACGTACTCCTTTTCGTCCAGATGGCTGTCCGCCAGCTTGTGGGGCAGCGGCTGCACAAAATATCGCCAGATCAGCGGCGCATCCTTGATCTTGGGGGTGGGCCGGGTGGGAATTTTAGAAAGGTTGATCACATCGAAATGGCGATCCAGAAACCGTTCGCACTCCTCCCGGGCGGTCATATCATCATAAAACACATGCAGCGCATAATGATTTTTGTATTGCGGGTAGATGCCGTAACCGGCAAAACCGCCGCCCAACCCGTTGCTGCGCTCGTGCATCACCGCGATGGACCGGCGGATCACCTCACCGCTGATGGGCTGACCGTCCCTGGCAAATACTCCGCTGATGGCACATCCGGACGGGATGCGCACCTGGCCTTCCTTTAACATGGTCCTCCTCCTTTTTCACCGCGCACCGCGCGGAAAACAAAAAGGCGCCCGCACCGATGCCTTTGCATCAATGCGAACGCCTTTGTTCGTATGCGTTATCATAGCACCGCATTAAAGCAAAAGTCAAGTGTTTTTTTACTCTTTTAACACTTTCCCGCAGTTCCGACAAAGCACTCTGGGCAAATGCGTGCAACTTTTGTGCAAAGACAAAAAATTGCTTTTTGCAGTCGCTTGCCCCCTTGACGCGGCGCCGTTTGGGGGCTATAATGCAGCTATTGGCACAGCAAAGGCGCTGCGATCCCCCACGGATTTGCGGCGCCTTTGTCCTTTTTTATTCCCGGCATTCAAGGAGGAATTGTCCATGAGCCACACCCTTTCGCAGCTTATGCAGTTCATAGAAGAAAACGACATCAAGTTCATTCGCCTGGCCTTCTGCGATATGTTCGGCGTACAGAAGAACATTGCAATCATGGCCAGCCAGCTGCCTCACGCGGTGGAAAGCGGCATTTCCTTTGACGCTTCCGCCATTGCAGGCTTTGCCAACATTGCGGAATCGGACCTGTTCCTTGCACCGGATCTGGACACCTTCGCCATTCTTCCCTGGCGGCCCAGCGAGGGCTGCGTGGGCCGGTTCTTCTGCAACATCAAATATCCGGACGGCCGCCCCTTCGAGGGCGACGGGCGGCATTTGCTGCAGACCATGGAGCAAAAGGCGGCACAGGCCGGATACCGGTTTTTGCTGGGTCCGGAATGTGAGTTTTATCTGTTTGAAACCGATGAAAAGGGCCGCCCCACCCTGGAGCCTTTCGACCGGGCGGGCTACTTCGACATCGCTCCCATGGACCGGGGCGAAAACGTTCGGCGGGAAATCTGCCTGACGCTGGAGGAGATGGGCATTCAGCCCGAGCGAAGCCATCACGAGCAGGGTCCCGGCCAGAACGAGATCGATTTCCGGTGCGCTTCTCCCCTGCACGCGGCGGATGATCTGATGACCATGCGGGCCGCAGTAAAAGCCATTGCCGCCCAGAACGGGTTGTTCGCCTCCTTCCTGCCAAAACCGTTGCAGGACGAGAGCGGCAGCGGGCTGCACATCAATCTTTCCATCTTCCAGAACGGCGTGAATCTGTTTGAGAATTTCCGCACCGACCCGCACCCCACTGCTGCTGCTTTCCTGGCAGGTATTCTGCGGCGCATTCCTGAAATCACCGTTTTTGCAGACCCGCTGCCCGGCTCCTATGAACGGCTGGGCCGCTGCGAAGCGCCGGGTGTGGTAAGCTGGTCCTGCCAGAACCGTTCTTCTCTGGTGCGTGTACCTGCTGCCAGCGGACCCGACTGCCGCATGGAACTGCGCAGTCCGGACCCCTCCTGCAATCCCTATTATGTAACCGCACTGCTGCTGGCTGCCGGGTTTGAGGGTGTACAGGAAGGACTGAACCTGCCCGCCGCTGCGGACTATGACGCGTTTGCCCGGCCTGCCGGACTTACCCCACTGCCCGCCAGCCTGGACGAAGCGCTGGCTCTGGCCCGGGAAAGCGAGTTCTTAAAGCAGGTTCTGCCGGAAAAACTGCTGGTGGATTATCTGGGCCACAAGCAGCGGGAGGCGGATGCCTACGCCGCAGAAAGCAAACCCTATGAATATGAGATCCGCCAGTACTTTGAACGGATCTGACCATTGGTTTCGAAAAGTGAGGTGAACGGGGATGCCGGGTGTTCTGATCGCAAGCGACAAGCAATACCACGAAACGCTGCGGGCATTTTTTGCCGCCGGTCAGCCTGCGCAATGCTGCGCCAATGCCGGAGAAGCCCGTCGAGCCATGTGCGGCGGCTCCTTCGAAACCCTGGTGATCAACGCGCCGCTCCCCGATGAATTCGGCCGGGAGCTGGCCGTACAGGCGGCGGATGTCGGCATGGATGCCATTCTCCTCTGCCCCGGACCCCAGGCCGACAAGCTGGCCGCCGGGCTGGAAAAATACGGAGTCTTCGTGCTTGCCAAACCCCTTTCCCGCCAGCAAACCGCTTTTGCGCTGCGGCTGATCCGAACCGGCCGCCAGCGGCTGCAGAAGCTCACCGCGCAAAACCGCCGCCTGACCAAGCGGCTGGACGAAGCCCGGATCATCAGCCAGGCCAAATGTGCGCTGGCGCTTTGCCGGGGGCTGAGTGAAGAACAGGCCCACCGTTTAATCGAAAAAGAGGCCATGGACGGCCGCATCTCCAGCCGGGAGGCCGCACTGGAGATCATGCGAAGACTGGAGGACGAAGGCCTTTTATAACTGCTTTTTCCATTTCACAATTGATAATAAATACGCCAAACAGGCAAAGGCGCCTGCATGAATGCTTGAGGAGATTTCTCCCCGGGCTTTGTGCAGGCGCCTTTGCTTTTAAACCATAAAAAGAGAGGGACATTTTATGCAGAAACTTCCCCGGCATCTGCCGATTCATTACGAGGACTACGCACCCGACCTTGCACCGCAGGAGCGCAAAGCCTTTTATGGCCTGCCCAAGAACGTGCAGTTCTGCCGTGAGTGTGTAATGAGCAACCAGAAACCCAACAGCTGCTATGAGTTTGAGCACACCATTCATTCCGCAAAGAAGACCATGGTTATTCAGGAGGACGGCGTATGCGACGCCTGCCATGCCTGCCACAACAAGGAAGGCAAGATCGACTGGGCCGACCGGGAACGCCAGCTGCGGGAGCTGTGCGACCAGTACCGCAAGACCGACGGCAGCTACGACTGCCTGGTACCGGGCAGCGGCGGCAAGGACAGCTTCTACGCTGCCCACCTTCTGAAGTACAAATACGGCATGCATCCGCTCACCGTAACCTGGGCGCCTCACATCTACACCGACTGGGGCTGGAAAAACTTCGAAGCATGGATTCACGCCGGATTCGATAACTACCTGTGCACTCCCAACGGTCTGACCCACCGACTGCTCACCCGCCTGGCCACTGAGAACCTGTTCCATCCCTTCCAGCCCTTCATTCTGGGCCAGAAGCAGCTGGCACCCAAGATGGCCGCTAAGTTCGGTATTCCTCTGGTGTTCTACGGCGAAAACGAGGCCGAGTTCGGCAACCCCATCGCGGACAATGACAGCGCCCTGCGAGACGAACACTTCTTTGCCACCAACGACTTCGATCATATCTATCTGGGCGGCGTTTCGCTGCGCCAACTGGAGGAGGACTTTGGTGTGGACAAGGCGGACCTGGCCATCTACCTGCCCTGCGAGACCAGTGATCTGGAAAAGAACAACATTCAGGTGCACTACATGGGCTATTACGAAAAATGGCATCCGCAGGGTGCATACTACTACAGCGTGGAGCATGGCGGATTCATGCCCAGCCCGGAACGCACCGCCGGTACCTACTCCAAATACAATTCCATCGACGACAAGGTGGATGACTTCTTCTACTACACCACCTACATTAAATACGGCATCGGCCGCTGCACCTACGACGCGGCGCAGGAAATTCGAAACGGCGAGATCGACCGGGACGAGGCGGTGCTGCTGTGCAAGAAGTATGACGGCGAATTCCCCAGCCGGTTTGCCGACGAATTCTTCCGCTACATCTCCATCGACAAGGAGCACTTCGGCAAAGCGGCCGACTGCTTCGAGCAGCCCACAATGGATCTGGATTACTTCATGCATCTGGCAGACCGGTTCCGTTCGCCCCATCTGTGGCAGTATGAGAACGGCGTCTGGAGCCTGCGGCACACTCCCTTTGAAGGGCCGAGCCTGTGCGGCTTCGGCGCGCCGGAAAAAGGCGGTGCCAAATGAGCGCGGCACTTCGGCTCATTGCCCGGCTGGACGTAAAAGACCGGTATCTGGTAAAGGGCATCCAGTATGAGGGCCTGCGCAAGCTGGGCGACCCCCACGATTTTGCGCTGGACTATTACCGGCAGGGCATCGACGAGCTGCTTTATCTGGACACGGTGGCCAGCCTGTACGGCCGCAATAACCTGAGCGGT
Source organism: Allofournierella massiliensis (assembly GCF_964241245.1). Lineage (NCBI taxonomy): Bacteria > Bacillati > Bacillota > Clostridia > Eubacteriales > Oscillospiraceae > Allofournierella > Allofournierella massiliensis. The sequence continues at coordinate 25,796 of NZ_CAXSWZ010000004.1, read as the reverse complement.
ATTCTGGAGCGGGTCACCCGGGATGTGTTCATCCCCATCACCGCCGGAGGAGGCCTGCGCAGCGTGGAGGATGTGGGCACCGTGCTGAAGGCCGGGGCGGACAAGGCAGCCATCAACACCGCCGCCCTGCTCCGGCCCCAGCTGATCAGCGAGGTGGCCCGGGCTTTCGGCAGCCAGTGCATGGTGCTGAGCATCCAGGCCAAACGCCGAGACCCGCTGAACCCTGCCGCCGGGTGGGAGGCCTACTACGACAACGGCCGGGAGCACTCCGGACGAGACGTTCTGGAATGGGCCCGCGAGGCCCAGCAGCTGGGCGCAGGTGAAATTCTTCTCACCGGTGTGGACCGGGAAGGCGTACGCCGCGGCCTGGACCAGGAACTGATCCAGGCGGTGTGCAGTGAGGTAACCATCCCGGTGATCGCGGCAGGCGGCGCAAGCAATTCCGGTGATCTGATGCAGGCCGCCCGCCTGGGCGCAGGAGCCGTGGCAATGGGCAGCCTGCTGCATTACAAACAAGCCACAATCCCCCAGCTGAAAAAGGAACTGGCGGAAAACGGTGTGGAGGTGAGACCATGCATCCAACAGTAACCATTGTAGATTACGGGCGCAGCAATCTTTTGAGCGTGCAGCGCGCCCTGGAATACTGCGGCGCGACAGTGGAATACGCCTCCACTCCTGAGCAGGTGGCCGCGGGCGGTGCGCTGGTTTTGCCCGGTGTGGGTGCCTTCGCCGATGGCATGAACCTGCTGCGGGAAAGCGGCCTGGCCCGGGCGGTCTGCACCAGGGCAAGGCAGGGTGTTCCTCTGCTGGGCATCTGCCTGGGAATGCAGTTTCTGTTCGACTCCAGCAGCGAAGGCGGAATTACTCCCGGCCTCGGCCTTTTGCCGGGCACCGTGGAGGCCATTCCCGGCCATACCACCCAGGGCCAGCCGCTGCGGGTACCGCACATTGGCTGGGCACCATTGTATCCTGCCCAGCAGCGGGAAGGCTATTTGGGCAGCACACTGGAAGCCATTCCGGTGAAAAGTCAGGTGTACTTTGTACACGGCTACCAGGCAATGCCTGCGCGCCAGGCCGACCGGCTGGCGGACACGCTGTATGGCGGGCACCGCATCTGCGCCGCCGTTCAGCGCGGCAATATTACCGGGGTACAGTTTCACCCGGAAAAAAGCGGCGAGGTGGGACTCGCCATTCTGCGCACGTTCCTGGGCAGCTGCCCGGCGTGAAGATAGAGGGTAATTTTTAAGGAGGGAATTTTTATGAAACAGACCTACCGACCTGCACTGAGCCTTTACGAGACCCAAAGTGCCATTGGCATGATCAAGCAGTGCTTCCCCGCACACCTGACCCGCCAGCTTCGGCTGACCCGGGCCACCGCTCCCCTGTTCGTGGACCCCACCACCGGCCTGAACGACGACTTGAACGGCGTGGAGCGCCCGGTCTCCTTTGACATTCCCGCCATTCCCGAACTGGAAAAGGGTGCACAGGTAGTGCACAGCCTGGCCAAGTGGAAGCGCCAGGCACTGGGCCGCTTCGGTTTCGCACCGGACACCGGCCTGTATGCGGACATGAACGCCATCCGTCGGGACGAGGAGCTGGATGAGCTGAATTCGGTGTATGTGGATCAGTGGGACTGGGAAAAGGTCATCACCCGCGAAACCCGCACTGAGGAATACCTGAAGGACACCGTGCGCTCCATCGTAAGCGCCATCTGCGCCACACTGGAGGAGGTCAAGAAAGCGTATCCCCAGCTGTGCGTAAACCTCTCCGAGCATGTGAGTTTCGTGACCACCCAGCAGCTGGAGGATCTGTGGCCGGACCTGACGCCCCGTCAGCGGGAGAACGCCTATCTGGAGCAGCACCCCACCGCCTTTATCATGCAGATCGGCGCACCTTTGGCCAGTGGAAAGCCCCACGACGGCCGCGCCCCCGACTACGACGACTGGAGCCTGAACGGCGATCTGCTGTTCTGGGACGACGTTCTGGGCTGCGCGCTGGAGGTTTCCAGCATGGGCATCCGGGTGGACGCCGAAGCCATGGAACGCCAGTGCAAGGCGGCTGGCTGCCCCCACCGGCTGGAGCTGCCCTTCCACAAGGCTGTGCTGGACGGCACCCTGCCCCTGACCATGGGCGGCGGTATCGGCCAGAGCCGCCTGTGCATGCTGCTGCTGGGCAAGGCTCACATCGGCGAGGTACAGGCAAGCCTGTGGCCCAAGGCCATCCGGGAGCAGTGCGAGGCCGCTGGTATTCCCCTGCTGTGAGCGCATCCGCACATTTTTGCTTTGAAGTATGAAAAGGAGCTGTGACATATGAATCATGTACCGGAATTGTTTGGCAGTATGGTATTCAATGACAAGGTCATGAAGGCCCGCCTGCCCAAGGAAGTTTACCGTTCTTTGAAAAATACCATCCAGCGGGGCGCTCCCCTGGACCCCAGTGTGGCCGATGTGGTGGCCGCCTGCATGAAGGACTGGGCCGTAAGCAAGGGTGCGACCCATTTCACCCACTGGTTCCAGCCCATGACCGGCATCACTGCCGAAAAGCACGACAGCTTCATCAATCCCTGCGGTGACGGCAGCGTCATCATGGATTTCTCCGGCAAGGAGCTGGTCAAGGGCGAGCCGGATGCTTCCAGCTTCCCCTCCGGCGGCCTGCGCGCCACCTTTGAGGCCCGTGGTTACACTGCCTGGGACCCCACCAGCTACGCCTTTATCAAGGATGACACCCTGTGCATCCCCACTGCCTTCTGCAGCTACAACGGCCAGGTGCTGGACAAGAAGACTCCCCTGCTGCGCAGCATGGATGCCATCAGCAAGCAGGCGGTTCGTGTGCTGGCTCTGTTCGGCAAGGACGTGCAGCGGGTAAACGCCACCATCGGACCTGAGCAGGAGTATTTCCTGATCAACAAGGAAGATTACGCCCGACGCCCCGATCTGATTCTGACCGGCCGCACGCTGGTTGGCGCTCCCGCCCCCAAGGGCCAGGAGCTGGAGGATCACTACTTCGGTTCCCTGCGGCCCCGGGTCAAGGCCTTCATGGCCGACCTGGATGAGGAGCTGTGGAAACTGGGTATCCTGGCCAAGACCGAACACAACGAGGTGGCCCCCTGCCAGCATGAGATGGCTCCCATCTTCGCCACCGCCAACATCTCCACCGACGCCAACCAGCTGACCATGGAGGTGATGAAGAAGGTTGCCGACCGTCACGGCTTTGCCTGCCTGCTGCACGAAAAGCCCTTTGAGGGTGTGAACGGCAGCGGCAAGCACAACAACTGGTCGCTTTCCACCGACGGGGGCGAAAATCTGCTGGACCCCGGCACCACACCCGCCGAGAATACCCAGTTCCTGCTGTTCCTGACCGCTGTGATCAAAGCGGTGGACGATTATCAGGACCTGCTGCGCATCAGCGTGGCCAGCGCGGGCAACGACCACCGCCTGGGTGCCAACGAAGCACCCCCGGCCATCGTTTCCATGTATGTGGGCGACGAGCTGCAGGCTGTGATTGACTGCCTGGTGGCGGGCAAGCCCTGCCAGCCCAACGCTCCCACCGTGCTGGACACCGGCGCCGTGGTGCTGCCCAACCTGCCCAAGGATACCTCGGACCGCAACCGTACCAGCCCCTTTGCTTTCACCGGCAACAAGTTCGAGTTCCGCATGCCCGGCTCCTCCTTCAACATCGCCTGCACCAACGTGATGCTGAACACCGCTGTGGCAGAATCGCTGCGGCAGTTTGCCGATGTGCTGGAGCAGGCCGACGATCTGCCCCGTGCCCTGCTGAAGCTGATCCGCGATGAGCTTACCGCTCACCAGCGCATCCTGTTCAACGGCAACGGCTACAGCCATGAATGGGAGGTCGAGGCCGCACGCCGCGGGCTTTCCAATTTCCGCACCACCCCCGAGGCACTGGTTCATTACACCGACCAGAAAAATGTGGAGCTGTTTGCCCGCCACGGTGTTTACACCCAGGACGAGATTCAGTCCCGTCAGGACATTCTGCTGGACGAATATGCCAAGGCCATCCGCATTGAAGCGCTGACCCTGCTGGATCTGGTGCGCTGCCGCATCTCGCCCGCCTGTGTCAACTATGCTACCGGCCTGGCCCAGGGCGTAAGCACCAAAAAGCAACTGGGCATTGAGGTTCCCCAGGAGGAGACACTGGCCCGCCACATTTCCTCCCTCACCGGTCAGCTCATCCAGGCTGCCGACCAGCTGGAAGGCCGTCTGGCCGACCCGGTGGACGAGGATGCCTCGGTTGCCGCAAGCTGGTGCGCCCAGACGTTGATCCCGGCCATGGACGCAGTACGTACCCCGGCCGACCGTCTGGAGCAGCTGGTGGACCGTTCCGTCTGGCCGCTGCCCACCTACAGCGACATGCTGTTCTACGTTTGATTACTCCCATGGCAACACCACACAATTCACGTCTAAAGACTCAGACGGCGTATCATGCCGAAATTTTTCGCGATATTTTCCAAAAATGCTCGCCAAGCCACCAAGGCTTGCCTGCGCTTTTTGCTTCATCTCACAAAAAATTTTCCGGTATGCTCCACCATCTGGAATTGTGCGGTGCCGCCATACTTTTTCGTTTTCTCCCCTATAAAACGCACAGAGCGCGCGGCTTGCCGGTTTTGGCAATGCCGCGCGCTCTGTGTGTTTTGCGTTATTTTTTTTGATTGGGATTTGCAAGCCCCATAGCACGGTAAACTGCGTCCAGATCCAAGCTGGCGCGCACCGCATCCGCCAACAGATCATACTGGCTTTGATGGTAATCCCAGTGGCTCTGGGGCCGGAAGTTTTCCCGGGCAATGCCCTTACGGGCCAGCAGCCAGGCAGCCAGAGCCTCGGTGAGCGAGCCCTCGTCGAACAGGCCATGCAGATAGGTGCCAAACACATTGCCCTGTGCTGCACCTTCCTCCTGACCGTTTTCCAGCAGGCACAGAGGCTGACCCGCCATCCGCTTCGTACGGCCCATGTGGATCTCATAGCCCTGAATCGACGCCCCGGCAAAGGGATCGGCCATCACCTTTGCCGTCGTGCGGGTGCGTACCTTGCTGGGGGTGAATTCCGTCTCGCAGGGCAACAGGCCCATGCCGCGCATCTCGCCCGCCTGCTCTACGCCCTCCGGGTCTCGCAGGGTCTGGCCCAGCATCTGATAGCCGCCGCAGACCCCCAGCACCGGGGTTCCGGCTGCCGCCAGCTTTCGCACCGCTGCCTCCAGCCCGTTCTGGCGCATCCAGCCAAGATCCGCCATGGTGCTTTTGGTTCCGGGCAGCACAATCAGATCCGGCGCACCCAGACCGGCGGCCTGCTCCACATAGCGCACACCCAGTGCGGGGTGACTTTCCAGCGGGGAGAAATCGGTGAAATTGGAGATGTGCGGCAGCCGGATCACCGCCACATCCACCGGCCGGTGGGCCTCGTGGGCGTTCAGCCGTGGGGCGAGACTGTCCTCATCGTCGATGTCCACCCGGGTATAGGGAATCACGCCCACCACCGGCAGGCCGGTAAGCTCCTCCAATTGGGTAAGGCCGAGACGCAGAATGTCCACATCGCCCCGGAATTTGTTGATAATCAGGCCCTTGACCCGCTTGCGCTCCTCTTCGTTCAGCAGCGCCACCGTGCCATACAGCTGGGCAAACACGCCGCCCCGGTCGATATCGCCTGCCAGCAGCACCGGCGCATCCACCAGCTCGGCCAGACCCATGTTCACGATGTCGTTTTCCCGCAGATTGATTTCCGCCGGGCTGCCCGCACCCTCGATGACCAGAATGTCGTTTTCCTCTGCCAGACTGTTGTAGGCCTTCAGCACATGGGGAACCAGCCGGGTTTTGTTTTTGAAGTAATCCGCCGCCGAGTAATCGCCCCAGACCTCACCGTTCACAATCACCTGACTGCCGGTGTCACTGCTGGGCTTGAGCAGGATGGGATTCATCCGCACGTCCGGCTCGCACCCGGCCGCCTGGGCCTGCACCGCCTGGGCGCGGCCCATTTCCAGGCCGTCGGCGGTGATGCAGCTGTTCAGTGCCATGTTCTGGCTTTTGAAGGGGGCTACCCGCCAGCCGTCCTGCGCAAAAATACGGCACAGCGCAGTGCAGAGCAGGCTCTTGCCCGCCCCGCTCATGGTCCCCTGGATCATGATACATTTTGCCTTAGCCATTCTCGCAGCCACACACCTTTCTGAGGGCAGCGATCAGCTGCCGGTTTTCCCGCCGGGTGCGCACCGCCACCCGGTACCAGCCCTTGTCGAGGCCGGGATAATTGGAGCAGTCCCGAATCAGCACGCCCAGCTTTCGCAGCGGGGCCGCCAGTTCCGTTTCGCTGTACAAAAGCAGATAATTGGCACTGCCCGGCAGCACCTGCAGGCCCAGATCGGCCAGCTGACCGGCCAGCCAGGGCCGCTCTGCTTGAATGACCGCCCGTAACCGGGCCACATACCTGTGCTCGCCCAGGGCCGCAAGCCCCGCCTCCTGCGCCGGGCCGGACACCGCCCAGGGCTGGCCGCAACGGGCCATTGCCTTCAGCAGGACTTCGTCCCCGCACAGGCAGTACCCCAAGCGCAGGCCCGCCATGGCATACAGCTTGGTGAAAGCCTTTAAAATCAGCAGATTGGGAAAGCGGTCCAGCTCCCCCTTCAGGGTGTGGGCTGCGGGATCATGCAGCCAGTCGTTGAAGCACTCGTCCACTACCAGCAGGGTACCACAAGCCGCACACCGCTCCAGAATCTTTCGAAGCAGGTCCGGCTCGGTGAGCGCTCCGGTTGGGTTGTTTGGCTCACACAAAAAGAGCATGTCCAGCTCCGGGATGATTTCCTCCAGAATGGCAGGCGTGACGGCAAAGCTGTTTTCTTCGGTGAGCATGTGCTGCTTCACCCGGCAGTCCACCGTTTCCAGCGCCTGCCCGTATTCCGCAAAGGTGGGCGCAGTGACAAGGGCTGTACGGGGCTTCTTCGCCAACACCACCCGGAAGATCAGATCCGCTGCGCCGTTGCCGCACAGGATCTGTTCCTGTTTCACATTCTCGTGCAAGGCCAGGGCTTCGGTGAGCCGGCGGCAGAGCGGATCCGGGTAACGGGCCGCCTGCCGGGCTGCTTTTGCCACCGCCCGGCGTACCGCCCAGGGCACGCCCAGCGGGCTCACATTGGCGGAAAAATCCAGCGGCGGGCGGCCATACTCGGCCTCAAAGCCCGCCCAGTCGCCGCCATGGGTCAGTTTTTGCTGCATTGCAGTTGATTCTCCTTTTTCTTATAAAGCCAGCAGCACCGCCCAGCGCACCGCCGCCAGCACCACCAGCCCCAACAGGCTGGCGGCCAGCATCATCCGGTTGGTGCGGGGGATGTCTTCCACCTCCACCGGGCGCAGCGCATCGCCCAGGGTGGGCTTTTCATGCAGCTTGCCGAAATACCAGGCCGGACCTGCCAGCTGGACCCCCAGCGCACCCGCGCAGGCGGATTCCGGCTGGGCAGCGTTGGGGCTGGCATGCTTGCGCCGGTCCCGCCGCCAGATACGCCAGGCGTTCGCCGCATTGTTTCCGGTGAAGAAGGCCGCGGCAATCCAGAACAAAGCAGACAGCCGGGCGGGGATGTATCCGGCCGCGTCGTCCAGTTTTGCGGCGGCCCGGCCGAAGTACAGGTATTTGTCGTTTTTGTAGCCCACCATGCTGTCCATGGTATTGATGGCCTTGTAAGCCAAACCCAAAGGCGCGCCGCCGATGAGCAGATAGAGCATGGGGGCGATGATGCCGTCCGAGAAGTTTTCCGCGATGGTTTCCACCGCCGCCTTGGTCACACCTTCGCTGGTGAGGGACTGGGTGTCCCGTCCCACCACACGGCTGACCGCTTTTCGGGCGGCAAGCAGATCACCTTTACAGAGCGGTTCGTACACATGCATGGTCTCCACTCGCAGATCCTTCACCGCCAGCGCCTGCCAGCACCACAGCACCTGCACCGCAAAGCCCAGTGCGGGATGAATCCGGCCTGCCAGCCAGATGACACCTGCGCTGAAAGCAAGCGTTCCCAGCGGCAGAACCGCCGCCAGCACCACGCCGCCCCAGAACAGAGCGCGAGGCGTATCCGGCAGAAGGCGGCGCAGCAGCCGCTCCAGCCGGGTGATGGCCTTCCCCATGTATACCACCGGGTGGGGCATCCAGCGGGGGTCGCCCAGAATCAGGTCGACACAAAAGCCCAGCAAAACAGCCAGCAAAATCGTCATGTCTGCCCGCCCCTTTCATAACACACCGTGAGCTGGTATTCCAGCGTGTGCTCCTTGTGCCATCGCTCGGCATCGGTGGTCACCAGATAGCCGCCGCCGTTGGGGCCGCACCAGTTGTAATAATCCTTTTTCGGCAGGCCGTACTGCTCCATCAGAGCCATCTGGGTGCCGCCGTGGGCCAGAATCACCAGCTCTTCCTCGCCAGCTGCCAGTGCATTCTCCAACAGGCGGCAGAAGGCTTCACAGGTACGCTGAGTGAACTCCGCCTTGGTCTCGCCGCCGGGGCAGCGGCCGGTGCAGTCCTCCCCCACCCAGGCAATGTAGTCCGGGTCCTTTTCCATCTCAATGTAGTTGCGGCCCTGAAACACGCCGAAGCACATCTCTTTCAGGCTCTCCACCTCCACCAGCCGGGCTTCCGGGAAGAGGATCTCGGCGGTGTGGCGGGCGCGGATCAGGGGGGAAATGTAGACCACTCTGGGCGAAATGGGAGCCTTTTGCAGCCGTGCAAGGCCCTCGGCGCTCAGGGGGATATCCAGCGTACCCTGGTAGCGTTTTTGTTTATTGTATTCCGTTTCGCCGTGGCGAAGCAGATAGATATTCATTCCGGCAATTCTCCTTTTAATAAGATGGGCAGGCCGCAGAAGACCCGCACCACAGTGTCTGCCCGCTGGGCCAACAGGCAGGCCAGACGGCCCGCCGCTTCCCGGTCGGCTCGCTGCTTTGCATCCACCGGCACCACGCCGCCGCCCACCTCGGTGGCGATGACGACCGGCCAGGCTGCCAGCCGATCTGCCAGCTCTTCCGGGGTCTGCTGCCCGGCCAGTTCCTGCACATCCCACACTGCATACCTGGCAAGCTCTTCCGCTTTACAGTTCAGAATGCGGCAGGCAAAGTCTCGTTTGCCCGCAAACAGCGGGCCTGTGATAAAAATCATAACGCTGCCTCCAACAGCTGCACCGCCACAAGGGCGGCCAGCATCCAAAGTTCCGCAGTCTGCAAAAACCAGCCTGCCAAATCGCCGGACAGACCGCCGAACTGTTTGTCACTCATGCGGCGGTAGTAGAGCAGCACCAGAAACGCTGCCGCTGCCATGGCTGCACCTTCTATCCGGCCCACTGCACACATGCAGACCGCCAGCAAAATTGCCAGCACCAGCAGCACCCGGCGCACCGCCGTCCGATCCGCCGAGGTGGCGAAGGTATGGGCAAGGCCGGTGTTTTTTGCCAGCGGGAAGGTGGCCACCGCCCAACCGGACAACGCCCGGCTGAACACAAAGCTCATCCCAAAGCAGGCAAGGGCCGGGTCATCCAGCCGCACCGCAGTGCACAGCACAAAGCTGGCCACAAACCAGACGCCCAGCCGGATCACCGCGAAGGCGCCACAGCGGGGGTCCTTTAAAATCTCCTGCTTTTTCTCCGGCGGCGCACAGCTGGCCAGCGCGTCGCTGGTGTCGGCGTAGCCGTCCAGATGAATGCCCCCAGTGAGCAGAATGGGAATCAGGCACAGCCCCGCCCCTCGCAGCATTTCCGGCATGCACAGCCAATTGGCGGCAATCAGCCACAGTGCCTGCGCCAGCCCGATCACCACCCCGATCAGGGGCAGCGCGCACAGCGCATACCGCATGTTGCGCGGCCCCCACACCGGCTGAGGCACCGGAATGGCGGAAAACATGGCAAAGGCCACCGCGATGGTCTCAAGCACGATCATGCAGATAGGGCTCCTTTCCTTTGTAATACCGGGCAATGCCGCACTGTACCTCGCACACATTGTCCGCCCGGGCAGCCAGCTCCCGGTTGAGCCGGGCCAGCAGCCGCAGATATTCCAGCGTATCACCCTCGTAGGCGCTGCCGCCGCTGAATACCTCGTTGCTCACAAGAATCAAATCGCTGCACTGGCTGCACAGCCTGTCCACCCCGTTCAGGATGGCCCGGCAGGCATCCTCACCCGCACCCGCGGGGTCATACCGCTCGTTGGCCGCCAGATTGCTCAGGCATTCCAGCAGTACTGTGCCTTTTTCCGGCAGCTGCAGACTCGCCAGATTCAGCGGACATTCCACCGTCTCAAAGCCCTTGCCTGCCCGCATGGCCCGATGCCGTGCGATGCGCTGGCGGGTCTCCTCGCCCCAGGGCTGCATGGTGGCAACGTAAAACCGGCGGGCTGCCGGAGCCGCCACCGCCAGCTGCTCGGCATATTCGCTTTTGCCGCTGGCCGCGCCGCCCACGATCAGGGTAAACATGGCTCGCCTCCCTGAGGCTGGTAGGCCTCCATGCCGTAATTTTCAAAGGTGTTAGATTCCTCATACACTGCTTGGGCCATATCCAGCAGCGGCATAGCCGCCAGTGCGCCGGTGCCCTCGCCCAGGCGAAGCCCGGCAGTAATCAGAGGGTGCTTGTCCAGTGCATTCAGCAGCAGCGCACCCGCAGGCTCTGCCGATACATGACTGGCCAGAATCGCCTTGCTGGCATCCGGGCAAAGGCGCACCGCCAGCAGGGCCGCCGCCGCACTGATGACGCCATCCATGAGCACCGGCACCCCGAAGGCCGCGCCGCCTAAAAATGCGCCGCACATGCCCGCAATATCAAAGCCGCCCAGCTTGGCCAGCACGTCCAGCGGATCCGCCGGGTTCGGCTGATTGATCTGGATAGCCCGGCAGATGGCCGCCTTTTTGCGAGCAAGCCCCTCGTCGGAAAGACCAGCTCCCCGGCCCGTGATGGCCTCCGGCTCACAGCCCAGCAGCACACTGGCCACCGCGCTGGCGGTGGTGGTGTTGCCGATACCCATTTCCCCGGTGGCCAGAAGGCTCACGCCCTGCTCCTTGCAGTCCTTCACCAGCAGCGCCCCGGCCAGAATGGCCTGCTCAGCCTGCTCGCGGGTCATGGCCGGGCCTTTCGAAATATCTCCGGTGCCGTTGGCCACCCGCCGGTTCAGCACACCGGGCTGCGGAGTAAAATCCCTGATACCCATATCCACCGGAATCAGATTACAGTTCGCCCGCCGGGCCATTCGGCAGGCAGGGGTGGTGCCTTCCGCAAATCCGCGGGCCACCATGGCCGTCACCTCGCTGCCGGTCTGGGTAATCCCCTGGGCTACCACGCCGTTGTCCGCGCAGAAAATCAGCAGGGCTTTTTTGTTCAGATCAATGTCCGCCGAGCCGGTGACCGATGCGATCTGGCACAGCGCATCCTCCAGAAGGCCCAGGCTGCCCAGCGGCTTTGCGCAGGTGTTCCAGCGACGGCGAGTTTCCTGCTCTGCCGCTTCGTTTTTCGGCTCGATCTGTTCCAGCAATTGTGCCAGTGTCACGCCTGCTCCTCCTCTCGCTGTGCATATTCCTTTGCCGCTGCCGCAAAACGCTCGGCCAGCGGCAGATCTCCCGCAAGATACAGGTGCGGGAATCCGGCATACAGACTCTGGGTGGCAAAACAGCAGTTCCACTGCTTGCCGCCGGAGGTCTTTTCCGCTTGCAGGGCCGCGCCGTTCTCGGTGCTGTCCCAGCAATGGAACTCGTGGGCGTTGGTGGTCTCGCCGGTGCGCAGCAGCATGCTGTCGCTCTGCGCGGCCAACCGGTTGTAGCCGAATCGCACCAGTCCGCCGGTCTTGTGCCCCTCGCCGGGCAGCACCCCGACCATGGGCCAGACCTCCCCGTTCGCATCCTCCAGACTCTGGCCCAGATACAAAAAGCCGCCGCACTCCGCCACGGTGGGCATTCCCTGCTCCACCGCCGCCCGGATGGCGTGCCGCATGGGGTGGTTTTCACTGAGTGACTTGGCGTGCAGCTCCGGGTAACCGCCGCCCAGATAAAGCCCTGCCGCTTCGGCCGGGAGCGCAGCATCGTGCAGCGGGCTGAAATAGCGCAATTGTGCCCCGGCCCGGCGCAGGGCATCCAGACTTTCCTCATAATAGAACTGGAAGGCTTCGTCCCGCGCCACGGCGATCACCGAGCCATTCTCGCAGGACTGCTCCGTGGCCGCGGGCTCCGGCTGCCGCCCGGTCTGGTAAACCGCGAGAAAGCGGGGCCAGTCCAGCGTGGTTTCCAGACAGGCAGCAATGGCCCGCACCCGCTGGGCAAGATCTTCCACCTCGCCGACGGTGACCAGACCCAGATGCCGGCTGGACAGAGACGCCTGCTCCAGCTCAGGCAGATAGCCCAGCACTGGCACGCCGGTCTCCTCTTCCAGCATGGGCTTGAGTGCGGCATACAATCCGGCGCTGCACCGATTCAAAAACAGGCCCCTGATGCGGCTGTCCTTCCGGAAGGAGAGCATCCCCTTCACCTGAGCCGCCAGTGTCAGGCTGGAGCCGTAGGGATGCAGCACCAGTAGAACCGGCAGCTCCAGCAGGCGGGCCACATCCCAGGCGCTTGCCCTGTCGCCGCCGAAGGTCATGCCGTCGTAAAAGCCCATCACGCCCTCGCACACCGCCGCGCCGCAGCCTGCCGTGTGGCGGCGGTACAGCTCGCGCATCCGCTCTTCCCCGGCTAGAAACACATCCAGATTCCGGCTGGGCACCTGCAGAACCGAGCGGTGGAACATGGGGTCGATGTAATCCGGCCCGCACTTGAAGGCCGCGGGGGCCAGGCCTCGGTCTTTCAGCGCCTGCAGCAGGCCGCAGGTGACGGAAGTTTTGCCGCTGCCGGAAGCCGGGGCGGCGATCATCACTTCGAGCATTGCTCCTCCTTATCCAAACAGCGGGCTTTGCCGCCGCACAAAGAAAAAGGCCCTTCCTGCCTTGCCGAATAGCAAAGCAAAGAAAGGCCCGGAAACGTACAACACACATCGGCTCAGCAGCCGATGCTTTGCCCTGCGCACGTTTGGTCCGTCCGGCGCGGGGGTTCCTGCCTTTGGCAGTGATTCGTCCGTCGGGCAGGTCTTCCGGCTCAGGCCTTGCGCGCACCGGCAGCGCCTTCCCGGGAAATAATCTTCCCAGTGGCTTTTTCTGCCGGAACTCAGCCTTTACGGCGGCGGTCCCGCATGGGCATTGCACCCATTTCCCTATTCTCCCGGCCAGCCTCTTACGGCTCCGGGCACCCGGCGGCGATTTAACCTATACACTATACCATAAAATCAGCTGTTTGTATAGGCAAAACGCCCATAAATTCAGGCGGCGCTGCCTGCGGGCTTCCGCCGGGCCAAAATGGCCTGCACCGCATCCCACAGGCCAAAACGCAGCATCAAAAGGCAGTAAAGCCCGCCGGTGACCGTGCAGCCCAGCAGCAGCTGCTGCCAGTCGCCACTCACTCCCATCAGACGCAGGGCCCCCTGCCCCAGAACCGCCGAGATCAGGAAAATCAGCGTGGGCTGCACAAACCACCTATACCAGCGGGTGCGGATGCGGGCCACCTTTTCAATGCGGAAGATATTCAGCAGTGCGGACAGCACGTTGGAACAGATCATCACAAACAGAAAGCCCTTCATGCCCATGCGCGGCATGAGCAGAATCACCAGAGCGATGCGGATGAGGGAATCCCAGATGCTGTAACGGAAGGTAGCCACCTCCTCGCCCAGGCCTTTCAGAATGGAATCGCCCATGGCATCCAGATACATGCCCGGCAGCACCGGAGCCAGAACTGCCAGATAAAAGCCGATGGTCTCGTCGTGGTAGAGAATCCGGCCCAGCGGATAAGCGTACAGGGCAATCAATCCCCCGGCCAGCACCGAAAAGGTGGTGGTGAACAGCATGATGCGCCCCACCAGCGTTTCCAATGTTTTCTGCCGCCCCAGAATGTGCGCCTCAGTAACCTCCGGCATCAGCAGGGTGGCCAGTGGGGTGAGGAAGGAAAACGGAAACAGCAGTATCGGCATGGCCATCCCCTTAAGCGCGCCGAACTGAGCCAGCGACTCCTCCCGGCTGCCCAGAAAGGCCAGCAGGCAGGCGGGAACCAGCGTGTTTTCCACCGTGTGGAGGGCACTGTCCAGGCAGCGGCCTCCTTCCACCGGGGCCAGAATGCGCCAGATTCGCCCTGAGGTGCCCCTGGGCACCTGAGCCGAGGCATCGCCGAAGGTCCGGTTCAGATCCCGCCGGTAGTACCACATCACCAGCAGTGTGGAGGCCACCTCGCTGACCATGCTGCCTACCAGCACCGCAGCGCAGGCGTATTGCACGCCTTTCTGCACCGCGCCGGGAAGAATCAGCAGTACCAAAGCAATGCGAATGATCTGTTCGAAGATCTGGCTGACCACATTGGGGCCCACCTTGCGGCGGGCAAAGAAGTACCCCCGAGCCGCCGAGCCCACCGCCATGAAGGGTAAACTGGGCGCCAGCAGTGCCAGCGAGGGCGCTGCCCGTATATCCCCCAACCAATAGCGGGCGGCAGGCCAGGCCAGTACCAGCTGCACCACCCCTGCAGCGAAACCAAAGGCTAAGGCAAGCGCCATCACCCGGCCCAGAACTCCTTTTGCCCGGCCAGGCTGCGGGCGGGCCAATTCCTCTGCTGCCAATCGGGTGGCAGCTACCGAAACACCCGCGGTGGCCACCGTGATGCACAGGCTGTAAAGCGTGAAGATCAGCTGATACAGCCCCATTCCCTCGGCCCCAATGCGTGCGGCAATGTATACCCGGAAAAACATGCCCGCCGCCCGCAGCCCCAACCCGGTAACGGTGAGAATCGCCACATTTTTTAAATAGGTTTTCAGTCTGCCCATGGGCCCACCCTTTCTTTTGGCACAAGCCGTCTGGTTTATGGGTATGCTTTGGGGCGGTTCTGTATGCCCAGCACAGGGCTGCTTTCTTTGGTTTGTTGGCAGCTTCTTTTCTTTTGTTGACAGGTGTGGTAAAATCATTAGCGGACACTTTCACTTTGCCCGTTCACATTTGGCAGCGGGCCGCAGGAGGATTTACAATGATGATGGAAACCATTCAGCAGGCGGCCGACCTGCTGCGCAGTCGCCTGCCCGAAACGCCCACCGTGGGCATCGTTCTGGGCAGCGGTCTGGGCGGACTTGCCGACCGCATCGAAGCACCGGTGTATGTGCCTTACAGCGAGATTCCGGGCTTTGCGGTCTCCACCGCGCCGGGTCATGCGGGCCGCTTTGTGGCCGGGCAGCTGGCAGGCAAGCAGGTGCTGTGCATGCAGGGCCGTCTGCATTACTACGAAGGCCATTCCATGCAGGACATCGTGTTCCCCATCCGGGTGATGAAGGCCCTGGGCGTGGAAACCCTGATCCTGACCAACGCCGCGGGCGGTGTAAACACCAGCTTCTCGGTGGGCGATTTGATGCTGCTGGAGGATCACATCAACTTCATGGGCGCCAATCCCCTGACCGGCCCCAACGACGAAGCCGTCGGCCCCCGCTTCTGCGACATGACCTTCGCCTACACCCCGGCGCTGCGTGAGCTGGCGCTGCAGGTGGCCGAAAAGCAGGGCGTTGCATTGCAGAAGGGCGTGTATCTGGGCTATATGGGTCCCAGCTACGAGACCCCCGCCGAGATCCGGGCCTTCCGTACCCTGGGTGCGGATGCGGTCGGCATGAGCACCGTGCCCGAGGTGATCGCCGCCAGCCACTGCGGGCTGAAGGTTCTGGCCATGAGCCTGATCACCAACATGGCCGCGGGCATTGAAAAGAAGAAGCTTTCCGGTGATGAAGTCATCGAGATCGCCAACCAGCGCGCACAGGTGCTGCAGAATCTAGTGAGCGGCATCATTGCCGAGCTGTAATAGAAAAAAGGAGAGAAACAAATCATGAGCGAATGTTCGCATGATTGCAGCAGCTGCAGTCAAAACTGCTCCAGCCGTCAGAACCCTCAGGATTTCCATGAGGCCCCCCACAAGCTGAGCAGCATTAAAAAGGTAATCGGTGTGGTAAGCGGCAAGGGTGGCGTCGGCAAGAGCATGACCAGCGCCCTGATGGCCGTGGAGATGCGCCGCCGCGGCTACGGCGTGGGCATTCTGGACGCCGACATCACCGGCCCTTCCATCCCCAAGCTGTTCGGCATTCATGGCCGTGCCATGGGCGATGAGAACGGCATCTGGCCCATCGAAAGCCGCATGGGCATTGATGTGATGAGCATCAACCTGCTGCTGGAGCACGAGGAGGACCCCGTTGTATGGCGTGGCCCCGTGATCGCCGGCGCGGTGAAGCAGTTCTGGCAGGACGTGATCTGGAAGGACGTGGACTTCCTGTTCGTGGATATGCCTCCGGGCACCGGTGACGTTCCCCTGACCGTGTTCCAGACCCTGCCCGTGGACGGCATCATCGTGGTTGCCAGCCCGCAGGAGCTGGTGAGCATGATCGTGGGCAAGGCCGTGAAGATGGCTCAGATGATGAACATTCCCATTCTGGGCGTGGTGGAGAACATGAGCTATGTGGAATGCCCGGACTGCGGCAAGCAGATCAAGGTATTCGGCGAAAGCCATGTGGACGATGTTGCCGCCAAGTACAACATCCCCGTTCTGGCCAAGTGCCCCATCGACCCCAAGCTGGCAGAGTGTGCCGACCAGGGCCTGATCGAGGTGTATGGCGGCCAGTACCTGAACGCCGCAGCTGACGCGGTGCAGGCACTGCTGAAGTAAGCCATCCGGACTTATGGGAGGCGCCAAACCACCGAAGGAGTGGACCCGGATGTTCCGCGAGCATCTGACCGCCGGGTATCTGCTCGGCTTTCTTGTGATCGTTGCGGTGATCTTCATCGCCGGAGCCGTTTTCTGGTCCACCGCCTTATTCTGAACCGAATGCCCCGTGGCAAGCCGGGTGATTTTCCCGTCTGCCCGGGGCATTTCTCATATCCCCAAGGAGGTATTTCCCCATGCACATTCCCGCCTGCGAAACGCGGCAGCTTGAGATTCTTACCTTTCAGCAAGCCATGGAGCACCGGGACCAGAGTGCCGAATACGACCGGAGCCGGTGGCTGTATATTCCGGACTTTTATTCGGAATACCGGTACATTTTAGGCACGGTTGGCAAGCGCCCGCTGATCACCATTGGCATCAACCCTTCCACCGCCGCTCCCGACGCGCTGGACAACACCCTGAAATCCGTGCAGCGCATCGCTCTGGGTAACGGTTTTGACTCCTTCATCATGTTCAATGTGTACGCCCAGCGAGCCACCAACCCGGACCAGATGGACAAGGAGTTCAACGAGCCTTTACACCGGGAGAACATGAACGCCTTCCGCTGGGTGCTGGAGCGCAGCGGCGAACACCCGGCTCTGTGGGCGGCCTGGGGCACCATCATCGAAAAGCGTCCCTACCTGAAGCAGTGCCTGGCGGACATGATGGAGCTGGGCCAGCAGTTTAGTGCGGTGTGGTATCAGGCGGGCAAGCCCTCGGTAAAGGGGCATCCCCATCATCCGCTGTATCTGAAAACGGACTCCGCTCTGGACCCCTTTGACGTGGCTGCCTATCAAGCAAGTCTGTAAGAAAAAACACCCTGAACCCGTTTTCACGGGATCAGGGTGTTTTTTTCATTGAATCAACCGGAAGTGCTCCGCCAGTGCGGCGCGGCCCAGTGGAGCATCGCCGGTTTGCAGCGCCTTCAGAATCCGGCGGTGGGTATCCAGCAGCGGGGCACGGGTGGCTTCGTCCAGCTGAGCCAGCGTCTCCCTGCGGTACAAATCGCCCTGGCTGGAAAGCGCCTCCATGATTACAGCAATCAGCTGGTTTTGCCCCGCCTCAATGAGGCTCCGGTGGAACCGGCTCTCAGCCTGCTCCAGCTGACCCGGCTCCTGCGCCTGCTCCATTGCCTGCACCGCCTGTTCCATTTCCAGCAGCGGCTGCGGGGGTGCAAGGCGCACTGCCCGTTCATAGGCCGCCGCCTCCAGACTTTCGCGCAGGGTAAGAAATTCCCCCCGGTCGCTCTGACGAAGCAGAAGCATCATGGAAAGAATGGAGGAGAACCCCTGCCCTGCCTCGTTCACAAGAAAACTGCCCTGCCCATGCACACTGCGCACAAAGCCCATGTTTTCCAGCTGGCGCAGCGCCTCCCGCACCGAGTTGCGGCTAAGCCCCAGCTCCGCCATCAGGCTGCGTTCCGAGGGCAGCTTTGCCCCCAGCGTCAGCTTTCCCTCCAGAATCTGCCCCTTCAGATATTTCAGCACCAGATCATAGGTGCGGGCGGTGTTTTTTTCCTCATCTGCCGGTGGCTTCGTTTTCATCCAGCAATCCCCTCCAGCGCAGATAGTTGAGAATCATTTCCACACAGCCATCCACACCAAGGATGCCGCTGTCCAGGCAGAGCTCGTAGCCCTCGGCCTGACCCCACTGCTCACCGGTGAAATACTTGTGGAACTCGGTTCGCTCCTCGTCCACTTCCTGCATGCGCACCGCTGTTTTTTTCAGCGAGATATTCTCCAGCTGAGCGATACGCTGGCAGCGAATTTCGGGATCAGCATGGATAAACACACTCACGGCGTTTGCATCCGGGCGGAAGATCACGTTGCCGCACCGGCCAATCAGCACGCCGCTGTGATCCTGCATCAATGCGCGGATCCGGCGGAATACCGTTTCGCTTGTTACGGCAGGTTCCTCATTCATGGCAATGGCATAGAGCAGGCTGTTCACCGGGCGTTCTTCATAAAAAGACTTGACCTCGCTGTAATCCGGCGTGCTGCGGGCAATGGACATCAGCTTTTCCTTATCGTAAAAATCCACACCCAGGCGCTCGGCCAGCTTTGCGCCCACCAGACGGCCACTGCTGCCGTATTGACGGCCCACCGCCACGATCAATGGTTGTTTCATGGTTATCCCCTCCGCAGATTACATAAATTGGGCAAACACAGAAGCGCCCACCACGGTGCACAGGCCCGCCACCGCAATGGCCAGGCTGCTCATGGCACCTTCCACCGCGCCCAGCTCCATGGCCTTGGCGGTACCGATGGCATGGGCGGAGTTGCCCAGCGCCAGGCCCTTCGCTACCGGCTCATGGATGCGGAACAGCTTGAACACGCCATCCGCGATCACATTGCCCAGAATACCGGTAATGATGATGGAGGCCACGGTAATGGTAACGATACCGCCCAGCTCCTGAGACACGCCCATACCAATGGCCGTGGTGATGGACTTGGGCAGCAGCGTCACATACAGCTCGTGATCCAGCCCGAACAGCTTGGCACAGGCCAGCACGCCCACAAGGCTTGCCAGAATGCCGGACAGAATGCCGCAGACCACCGCCTTCAGGTTTTCCTTCAGCAGGCTCAACTGTTCATACAAAGGCACCGCCAGGCAGACCGTGGCCGGAGTGAGCAGGTAGGACAGATACTGCCCGCTGGCGTTATAGCTTTCGTAGTCCACACCCAGCACCAGGTTCACACCGATCACACAGATCACCGCGATCAGCAGCGGGTTGAGCACTGCCAGACGAAATTTCTTTTTCAGCGCAAGGCCCAGCTCGTAGGCCAGCAGGCTGACCGCCGCCCCATAAAACAGCGACAAGGCAAAAAACTCACGCATCCTTCTTCCCCTTTCCCCTTTGGATCACAAACTGAGTGGCCCGGCCGGTGACTGCCATCACCAGCACAGTGGTGAACACCACGGTGATGACCACCGGCCAAAACACCGGGGCCAGGCTGGGCCAGGCATCGGTCAGGCCCACTGCCGCCGGAATAAACATAACCGGCATAATCTCAATGAGAAACAGTGCCGCCTCCCGCACCTGGCTCACCCGGAGCAGGCCGGTGCACAGCAGCACCAACAAAATGACCAGCCCGTATACGCTGGCCGGGATCGGCAGAGGGATGACCGCCTTGAGCACCTCGCCCACAAAGGAGATGGCAAGAATGCGAGCCGCTTGCTTTAAAAACTTCATTCTACTTCCCCACTTTATCCAAGCATTGTACAACTGGTAGGACCAGTTGCGTTTTTGATTATACGGCGCGGGTCCCATCTTGTCAAGGCTACGGATAACAGAAAACCGCCCGCGAAGGAGTGTTCTCCCCCGCGGGCGGTTTTCATAAAAGACTGGTCAGAAATTGCTTCCGTTCCAGCCCCAGAATTCCGTTTCCGCATATTTCACATAGATGCGGTCCGGCTGTACATCCAGTGTACTTTCCAGAATTTCAGTGATCCGGCTGGTCAGATCGTCGTATGCATCATAACGGGCGCCACCGTACAGGCTCACCTCTGCCAGTGCCGCCGGAGCGTCGCTGCCGGCAAACCACAGATGCGCATCGCCGGTGAAATTCAGCATCAGCCAGTTTTCGTTTTTGCCGGGCAGAATCTCGATGGCACGGCCCAGCTGGGTTTTCAGCATCTCTTCGGTATTATCCGGGATGGAAGCGTTGGTCACGATATGGATATAAGGCATGTGGATTATTCCTTTCTGGTTATGAAATCAAGCGGAATGCTTACTCGGTGCGCCAGTAGGCCACGCTGTACGGCGGCATCTGGCTGCCGCCGCCAAAGTCGTGGTCTGCGCCGGTGATCAGATCCACCGCACGGCCTGCCTGAGCATCGAAATGGGCAGTGTAGGTGTCGCCGGAGGCATTCACCGCCACCAGAACCCGCTCATTCTCAAATTTGCGTTCAAAGATAATCTGGTGGTTGGTCAGCATCACATTGCGGTAGCTGCCGTAGCACAGGGCCTTGCTTGCCTTGTGCGCAACCGCCAGTTTGGCAATCCATTCCGTAAGCTCATTTTCCTGAGGCAGCTCGATGGCCGGGCGCAGAGCGGCATCACCGTCGCTCTTTTTGCCCTCGATGCCCCACTCGCTGCCATAGTATACCGCCGGAGTTCCGGGCATACCGAACAGAAGGCCATAGGCCGGGCGCAGGTGCTCTTTGTTCTGCAAAATGCTGGCGATGCGCTCCACGTCATGATTGTCCAAAAAGGCCAGCAGGTGCTTGCCCTTGTAGAGGGTCCACTGTTCGGGGCCGAACTGGCGGGCCAGGCTGTGGCCGATCTCGAACATATTCATGCAGTTGAAGCTGGAATACAGCCCCTTATAACACTCATAGTTGGTGACGGAATGGCACATCTCGTCGTTCATCCAGCGGTTGTAGTCCCCGTGCAGGGTCTCGCCCATCAGCGCAAAATCCGCCTTCAGGCCGGCAGTAAAGCTGCGCAGCTGCTTTAAGAACTCCGGCGCCAGACTGTAAGCCACGTCCAGACGCAGACCGTCGATGTCGAACTGCTCCACCCAGCCGCGGATGGAACGGAACAGATAATCCACCACCGCCGGGTTGTGCAGATTCAGCTTGACCAGCTCGTTGTGGCCCTCCCAGCCCTCGTACCAGAAGCCGTCGTTGTATTCGGTGTTGCCGTCAAAACTGACGTGGAACCAGTCCTTATAGGGGCTGTCCCACTTCTTTTCCCGCACGTCCTGAAAGGCCCAGAAACCACGGCCCACATGGTTGAACACGCCGTCCAGCATAACGCGCAGACCGGCTTCATGCAGCGCCGCACAAACCTTGGCAAAGTCCTCGTTGGTACCCAGCCGGCAATCTACCCGGGTCATATCGCGGGTATCGTAGCCATGCCGGTCACTCTCAAACAACGGGTTGAACAGCACGGTGTCCGCTCCGAGGGCTTTGATGTGCTCCACCCAGTCGAGCACCCGCAGAATCCGGTGCTCCTGCACCCCGTCATTTTCCGCAGGCGCGCCGCACAGCCCCAGCGGATAGATCTGATAAATTACCGCTTCGTCAAACCACATATCGTGTTCTCTCCTTTATGCCCAAAAGGCATCTGTTTCTGTTTCCCAGTATATCATAGATTTGCCGAAAATCCCACCAAAAAACGCGCACAGGGTGAAATCTCTGTGCGCGTTTTGCTTATTGATCTTCCGGGAGCGTTTCCTCCTCGGAAACAGTCATTTCCGGCTTCAGAGGCTCGCCGTTTGCGGTGATGCCCTTGGCCTTCAGCCGGTCGGCCAGGAAATCGCTGGTGAGCGAGTAGAGCACCGCAAAGGTGGGCACGCCCACCACCATGCCGGCAAAGCCGAACAGGCCGCCGCCCACGATGATTGCCACCAGCACCCAGATCGCGGAAAGGCCGGTGGAATCGCCCAGAATCTTGGGGCCCAGAATGTTGCCGTCGAACTGCTGAAGCGCCAGAACGAAGATGGCAAACTTGATGGCATCGATGGGGCTCGCCATCAGCAGAATCATGATACTGGGAATTGCGCCGATGAACGGCCCGAAGAAGGGAATCACATTGGTAACACCCACAATCATGCTGATCAGCAGCGTGAATGGCATGCCCAGCAGGCTCATGCCCACAAAGCAGATCACGCCGATGATGGCGCTGTCGATGATTTTGCCGATGATGAAACCGCTGAACACCTGATTGGCGTGGCTGCAGACCGTGAGTACCCGCCGGGCCTTGGGCAACGGCAGGAAAGCATAGGTGATCTTATGCAGCTGGCTCAGCAGCTTGTGCTTGTCCATCAGCATGTAAACCGAGGCAATGAAGGCCGTAAGTGCGCTCACTACGCCGCTGCCCACCGCCATGCCGTAATTGAGGATTTCCGGCATAAACTTTGTAACCAGCTGGGTGGCCTGATTCATCAGATCGGCGTAGGAAACCAGCATGCCGGAGGTAACCTCCGGATCGATGTTCAGCCGGTTGCCCCAGTTGTTCACCACTCCGTTCAGGTTGTTCAGGTACCCCGAAGCATTGTTGATGAGCATGCTCACGCTCTGCACCAGCTGGGGAATTACGAAGCTGAGCAGCACCACCAGCACGGCAACCGCCAGCAGATAGCTGATCAGAATGCTCAGAATTCGCCGGCCACCCAGTTTCTTTTCAAACCAGCGCACCGGGGCATCCAACAGATAGGCCACAACAAAGCCCCAGATAAAAGGTGCCAGAACATCCAGCACCGTTTTCAGCGCGCCATGCACCAGATCCAGATTGGACATGGCCAGATAAAAGGTAATTCCAATCAGAACCACCGCCAGACTGGAAAAGGAGCGGTGATTCGGCCGCCATTTATTCACACTGTTTCCTCCGTTAAAATCAAATTCCTTCTCATTGCTCTTCCGCTTTCAATTCACAGCATCCGCCGCAAACGGGGCTGCATTTTGAGCACATAGACATGCAGGACATTGTTCAGCGCCACATCATAAATCCAGAAGCAGACATTGCCCATAACCAGCAGTGCCGCCAGCATCCACTGTGCTGTTTGCGCAAACTCCTCCACAAGGCTCGGCATCGGGAAAATGAAAAGCAGCATGCCGTACATGGCCAGCACAGCGCCGTTGAAAAACCCGGCTTTCACCAGAAACCGCAATCCCCTGCCGGGAATGCGCTGGATATAGGCTTTCAGCAGCGGATAACAGCCAAACAGAAAGACGAAAATCGCCGCCATTTCCTTGTCCGGCACGAAGAGTACTGCCAGCGCACTGATGGCGCCATAGCACACCCAGGTCAGACGCATCCCGCATTCCACGGCCACCGGCATGAGCAGAAGGCCGCTCATGGCCGGAGCACAGAAGGTGGCAAAGGGAATGATGCTGCCGCTGAGCATCAATACGATGGAAAGCCCGCACATCACACCGCACAAAGCGATCCGGCCACTTTGACGCCGACGCATGTCAGCAGCACCCCTGCCCGCCGCAGCTGCAGCAAAGATCCATGCAATACATGGCCATGCACATATCGCAGCAGCTGCAGCCCACCGCATTGGCCTGCGCGCCGCCATAGGGTCCATAGGGGTTACCGGGCATCTGGCCCTGAGCGCTGCTCTGCAGATTGTGCAGGGCAGCCGCATATTCCCGGTTGCCGGGATCCAGCCGGCAGGCCTGCTGGAAATAACGAAGGGCCTCGTTCATCCAGCCCTTGTAATAGTAGGCACTGCCCATCAAAAAGTTCCACTCGGCACTGGCGAGACCGTTGGGAATGCTCTGCAGCTGAGCCAGCGCCTCGTCCGCCCGGCCTGCACGAATCAGAGCACGGATCTCCGGATAGCTGCCGGTCGCGCCCTGGGGACCGCCGTTCTGCTGCTGGCCGGGATTCTGATTGCCATAGGGGTTCTGCGCGTTGCTACCGGCGGTACCGGTGCGCAACTCGCTCATCACCGTATCAAACGCCTCGTTGATCTGGTTCATCTTGCGTTCGGCGTCCTCCCGCAGGGGGCCTGCCTCGTAATTCTCCGGGTTATACTTTTGCGCCAGCGCCCGGTAGGCCGCTTTTACTTCCTCTTCGCTTGCGCCCCGCGCAAGGCCCAATACCTGATATGCGTCCATTTCTTTTCTCCTTCTCCCATTCAGTTCAAACCGCCGCGCCGTGCGCCGCGGGCCGGCATTCCCGCCCGCTGGATGCTGCCGGGAATGCCAAGAAAAATAATATTATCCAAAATAGGGCGGTTCAGCCGCAGCTCCAGCAGATTATAGCAGCGGGCCACCTCGCCCGCTGCCAGCCTGCACTGCAGCCTGGCCTGCTCCACGGCCTGTTCTTTGCTCAGGCCGTTTTGCACGAACACATTGTACCGGTGCTTTTCCCGGTCCTCTTCATAGTCCTCCGCCGCGTCCAGCCAATAGAGAATCTTGCCCAGAAACAGACCCAATCGGCGCAGCACACGTTCCTGCTCCGGTGTTTCGGCGCAGGCGGCCAGAATCTGAGCCGTCATATTCCCGGTGGGCTCGGCTGCTTCGTCATAAAAGGTGGTCTGCTTTTTCTCCACCTGCTGCTGCAGCTCGGTCTGCCGCGCCAGCTCCGCGTCGATTGCGGGGTAGGCTGCCGCCGCCCGCTTGTAGGCTCGCCGCAGCAAAAGCCGTAGTGCACGGGCCGCCAGCCGCTTGAAAGAGGTCTCGTCCGCCTCGTCATCCACCAGCTTGTACCAGCTGAGCAGCACCAGCCCCGCAGCCGCCAGCCGCAGGCCTTGGGTACCCTTCTGCATACAGCGTTTCTGCAGAGGATTGGCGATGCACCGTTCCCGGCAGGGGCTGCCGGTCTCGCCGGAAAGGCCGTCGGCCAGAAGCGCCACTGTGACCAGATCGTAGTTCAGCAGCATCCGGGGCAAAAAGCCGTAATCTGCCTTAAGCTGCTTGCACAGCCCGCAGTACATGGCCCGGTAGCTCTCGAACTCCTTCACTTTCATCTCCGGTTTCTCCGGGGTGACATATCCGAACATCCTGCCGTTTCCTTTCCGCGTTTTGTGTGGAATCCTGGGCAAATATTTTGGCAGCACCGCATGCTCCCCTATTCTGGAATTATGCGGTATTGCACTAGGTTATCATACAATATTTTATCGCGCTTTACAACGAGAATGCGCCGTTTCCCGACAAAGTTCCAAAAAAATTTACAAAGAAAAACCCCGGATCTGGCCGGGGTTACAGCCTGTCGAAAAAGGCCACCTATCGGTGGTCTTTTTCTCGTATAAGGAAAGGGAATGCGGTATAATGGTGTGGGGTGATAAAAATGCTGGTAAAGAACGCAGAAAACAGAGGACAACTGGAATTTGTAAGTTTGGAAAACATGGTGCCGCAGGATCACTTGCTGCGGAAGATCGACGCAGCCATTGATTTCAAGAAGATCTACGAATTTGTAGAGGATCTGTACTGCGAGGACAACGGCCGTCCAAGCGTAGACCCGGTGGTACTGTTCAAAATTGTTCTGATCCAGCATATCTATGGGATTCCTTCGCTCCGCCGAACTCTGGAAGAAGTGAGCATGAACCTGGCATACCGGTGGTTCATTGGATATCCGCTGAATGAAGCAGTGCC